>JBKJPO010000169.1:0-6384 GCA_046595095.1 Chitinophagaceae bacterium | reverse complement strand
TCGATGTACCCTCAAAGCTTCTCGATTTGTACAGGAAAAAAGATTTTGGACAATATGGTGAAAATGGCAAACAGCCTGTATGTTTCATTGGCACCAATCATACTACTGGCGGAAATTCAGGAAGCCCGGCCCTGGACGCATATGGCAATCTTATCGGTCTTAATTTCGACAGGGTTTGGGAAGGAACGATGAGTGACATCAACTTTGACCCCGCGCTATGCAGGAATATTATGGTGGATATCCGCTATATTCTATTCATCATAGATAAATACGCAGGAGCTAAAAACCTGGTGAGCGAAATGAAGTTGTTGCATCCAAGGAAAAAATAAATTTTCGCTTACGCCATACTGGTAGTTATAATGCTTATGGAATAAAGTTCCGTTTGATTATTCAAATTAGTCCAACATGAAAAAAATTGCCGTACTAGGAGTCGGAATGGTAGGTCGCACGATTGCTGCAGACCTTTCAAAAAAATTTGAGGTAACCTCATTTGACTTAAATAAACAATCACTTGAGTTTCTTACGGCAATAGATAATTCTATAAAAACTCAAGAGGTAAATCTCCAGGATTATTCCATTTATACTGAGCTCTTAGATCCTTTTGATGCTGTAGTTACAGCTGTTCCGGGTTTTATGGGGTATAAAACTCTTGAGGCAGTAATCAGGTCTAAAAAGAATGTGGTTGATATTTCATTCTTTCCAGAAAATGCTATAGACCTCGATGCCCTGGCTAAAGAAAACAATATTACAGCTATAGTCGATTGCGGTGTAGCACCGGGTATGAGCAACCTTATCCTCGGGTATTATGATAGCAAGATTAAAGTGAAAGAATTTGAATGCATGGTTGGAGGCTTACCCAGAGTAAGAATCAAACCTTTCGAATACAAAGCTCCTTTCTCTCCAATAGATGTAATAGAAGAGTACACCAGGCCTGCCCGTTATATCGAAAATGGCTGTGTAGTAACTAAACCCGCGCTCAGTGATGCAGAACTTTTGAATTTCGATGAAGCAGGAACACTTGAGTCTTTCAATACAGATGGCTTACGCTCCATACTTTTTACGATGGCGCATATTCCTTTCATGAAAGAAAAAACCTTGCGCTACCCGGGACATATTGATCTCATGAAGTCCCTTATCAGCAGCGGCTTTTTTTCTACTGAAAAAATTAGTGTTCAAGGCCATGAAATCAGTCCGATCGACTTCACTTCTACATTGCTATTTAAACAATGGAAACTTGAGCCAGGCGAAAAAGAATTTACTATAATGCGAATCATCATTAAAGGCGAGGTAGATGGAATAGAAAAAACAATTCAATATGATCTTTTTGATGAGTTTGATGAAATAAGCAACACCAGTTCCATGGCGCGAACTACCGGCTACACCTGCACCGCAGCACTAAATATGATGATGGAGGGTTTATTTGTGGAGAAGGGAGTTTTTCCCCCGGAATTGGTGGGGAAGCATGAAGTTTGTTTCAATTATATCATTAATTATTTGGAAGAAAGAAATGTGGTGTATAAAAAAAGTTAGGGTTTGACAAGATATTACAGGCCGTATGGCTAATCATTTTTCACGCGCACTCCGCGTGAAAAAAATATAGTAAGTATTGCATAGTTCAGACTAAATTCAAAAGACTAGCTAAGCGAAAAGATCAGAATAATAATTCCCCCGATCAGTCCAATACTCCCATACTTATCATCTTTACTCATTTGAAACTGGCTTGCAGTAAAGTTGTGTACCGGAACCCAATGGTGTTGTTTGTTCTTTTTCATAATTCAGCATTTAAAAATTAAAAAATATCTGCTGAGGGGCTGCAGTGAGGTAGCACTTTAGTGCCAGGCGAGGGTCCTGGCACTATACCCGTGCTTCTTTTGAATCTAAAATATTATTATAGTTTAATCAACTTTTTTATAATCGCTTCTTTCCCTTCTCCGACCCTGACAAAATAAATTCCTGCTGGCAAATCATTTATGTTGACTTTTGTTTTCAACTTTTGAAGCTTGCCTTTCAACATCTCCATGCCTGTTGAACTAAATATCCTGAAACTGCTACTAACCAGTGGATCCAATTGTTTCATTTCTATATAAATATCAGCGAGCACGGGATTTGGATAAATATTGAGTTCGACTGGCGAAAGCTTTGCCGTTAATGGTAACGGCGCATCTTCGGCCTTACCGCTATCACATACATTTGAAAGAAGGAATGTATTCCGTTGTCCACCGCTTGCAAAAAGACTGCGCATTTTAGATTTCTGGCCCTGGGTAAACATATTCATACAGGCATCATCAGTAAAATCCATGAAGTTCATAAACATATCTCCGTTCGCATTTACCGAGCAAGAACTGATACGGGGAAACCCCGGACATCCTGAATTATAGGCCTGCTGTGGTGGAGTATCTGCAACACCATCATTTCCGCAATTGGCATCTCCCCATGTATGCTTTAATCCAAGCCAGTGACCAATCTCATGTGTAGCAGTTCTGCCTTTATCAAATGGAGCCCTAACGGTGCCGCTTGTCCCAAAAACATCGTAAGCGATTACTATCCCATCCCTATCTGCCGGTCCTCCTGGGTATGTAGCATAACCGAGACTTCTGCCAAATAATTTACAAACCCAGATATTCAGATATCTTTTGCTATCCCATGCATTATCCCCACCCGCCGCCGAAAATTTCATCGCATCATCAGCAAGGAATGTCGCGGTGCCAGTTGATTTTCTGATTATTCCATTCGTAGATCTGCCTTGAGGATCAATCCGGGCTAGGCAAAATTTTATTTTCACATCAGCAGCAAGTCCTGCAAATACAGCTGGCGTATTTAATGCATCAATATTTGTACGGCTGAAGTCTTTATTAAGTGCATCGATTTGGGAAAGAACCTGTGAAGTACTTATGTTTTGAATTCCATCTTTGTAAAGAATATGCACAACCACCGGAATAATGATCAATTCATTATTCAATGTATCCCTGGTAGCAGAGGTAGTTGAATTAGCCGTAGCATTTGACCTGGAATTTGTAGTGTTTTCGTCACTGGTACTGCATACGCGTTGAGCATTTACAGCAATGGTTGCTACAATAATTTGCACTAATAAAATAAAGATGAATTTCATTTTCCCTGTCAGTTATCCGATGAATAGAAATAAAAATTGGGAAGAACCGTGTAAGTGAATAACATCGGATTCCACAAAGATTGGATCGGAACTACAAAGGATATTTGGGAAAATGCACTGTGAGGGTGTTACGGGGAAACTGTCGAGGGTAACAGAGCCGATAACGGAAGTGCAATGCAAATATGAGAATATTTTATCAAAAACCAAGAATTATTTATTTTCTTTTACATTTCTGTTAACCATCATCCCACAAGCAATGGTTATTTTTATGGCAGAAAAATTTTATGATGTATCGACTTTTAGTTATTGCAAGCTGCCTTTTCCTACTAATTTCCTGTAACGGCAATGAAAATAATGATGGCTCAACAATCCCACCCAGGCCAGCACCGGCCACTATCGGCTTTAGGATTGATACACTACTTCCGCATGATACATCTGCGTATACCCAGGGGCTTCAGTTTTATAAAGGCAAACTTTATGAGGGTACGGGGGACTATAAAAACTCCAGTTTGCGCATAGTGGATATTGCAACGGGCAAGCCGGAAAAAATGCACAACATGGGCAGTGATGACATATTTGGTGAAGGAATTACAATACTAAATGATACTATCTATCAACTTACATGGCAGAGTAATCTCGTTTATCTCTATAAAATAAGTGATATAAGCAAACCTGTAAAAATGCTCAAATGGCCGCACGAAGGTTGGGGCATAACAAACGATGGCATCAACCTGATCATTAGCGACGGTACTCCCAACCTTTATTTTGTATCGCCCAAAGATTTCAAATTATTAAAGACGATCTCTGTAACTGATAATAATGGAAACATCGATAATGTGAATGAACTCGAATATGTGGATGGGTTTATTTATGGAAATGTATACCAGACAGATATCATTATAAAGATTGACCCTACAAACGGACATGTTGTAGGCAAGCTTTCATTTCCCAACCTTATACAGCAGTATGCGCCAAAAGAAGTAACTAACCGCACCGATTATTTTAATGGTATTGCGTATGATAGTGCAACGAAAAATTTTTATGTAACAGGTAAGCGTTGGCCAAGGATGTTCAGATTTAGTTTGAAATAAGGCTTCAAAAGCTCTATTTTTTACTAATCACATAAATGATTGAACTGCACCGTTCCCTGTTAAACAAAGCCTTTAGATTTGAAACAGCCCCATTCCAAACTGCCGCAATACTATTTCCTTTTCCATTTTTGTAACGCTGGCTAAGCATACTCACATAGAAACTATCGTACCACATAGGTTTGATTGATTTCAGCTCCAACCCATGCAGATTAATAAGTTTCTTCATTGCCTGCGGAGAAAAATGATACAGGTGACGCGGCACATCATACGCAGCCCAGTGGGCCTTGTAAAAATCTGCATCATAAGAAGTATAATTGGGGACCGCGATAAAAATATTCCCTGAAAGTTTAATAATCTCACTCAGCCTTTTCATATACCCGTTAAGGTTATGCACGTGCTCAAGAACATGCCACATCGTGATGGCATCAACGCTGTCCGGGGGGAGGGCATACAAATCATCCGGTTTCCGGAGTTCGAGGTTATATAAATCCCTCGCATTTTTCCTTGCAAGGTCATCAGGCTCAAGTCCAGTCACATCCCAACCCCCCGCTTTCATTGTATTTAGAAATGCACCAGTGCCGGCGCCAATATCAAGCAGCGTTCCCCTGGTAATATTGCCTTCCTTCTCAATCATACTTTTTTTTGACCGCAAAGTTCTGCGCCGCACCGCATGGTAAAGTGAATTTATGAGGCCTTTATTGTTTTCAGTATGGGAAATGTAATTTTCTGATTTGTAATATTTACCAATCTCATCTTGGGGGGGAATAGTTTGTGTAAACCTTAGCCTGCAATTCGCACATTCCCATATTTCGTACTGCTCGCCCGATACAGTCTCGTCTTTGGCAGTTAGTGCCAGTGCGATTGAAGCACTGTTGCAACAGGGGCAGGAAGAGTAAACAATCCTCATGAAATCGAATTTGGCTGCAAAGAAAATCAAAATACCCTGTAGAAGGTATCGATACCTTAACTATTTTGATCTTTCTTTATCATTAAATTCGATCTTCAATTAAAATAGATGAATTTCAGGACGATCAGGTATAAATTGAATTACGGCAGTTTCTTCATCCCATTCCGTTTCCAGTTGATTTTGCTAATAGTTGCATTTTTACTGGCATGGAGATGGATGCAGCACCAAAATGTTTTGCCAGACACTGCTTATACCACCATCATTGCATTGTTGATTAAACTTTCGCTATGGTTCATTGCGGGCTTGTTAATATTCTCCCTGGTCACAACTTTTCTTCCCTGGCTGTTTTTTTTATTGCAGAAAAAAAATGGAAAAGTAAAATTCAGCATTAGAACTGCAAACATGGAAAACCGATTTACCGAAAAACAACAAGTGACCATTGGTATAAATCCTATATTACGGCCATTCATGGGATTTATTAGAATGAGGCTCAAATATGACAACAATTCCATCTCGTCTAAATTTTCGCTCCTTGATAAACAACAAAAGCTCCAGTTCTTTCCAACAAAAATAAATGGAACTTATTACTGGCCTTTACCTGATATCAGGGAGTACAATATTTCCGAAAGTATAATTTACTTTGAAGATATGCTGCAGTTGTATTCCTTCGCCTGTACGATACCGGCAAAAGAGAAATTTTTTGTGCAACCAGATACAAGGACAAACGAGAATTTAAAAGTTCAACCCAAAAAAACCATTGACACTAATACAAGGATCGATCAGATTCGTAAAGTTGAAGGGGAATTTCTTAGCTATAAAAATTTTGAAGACAATGATGATGTAAGAAGGATCGTGTGGAAAATTTACGCTAAAAATAAAGAACTTGTAATTCGGGTCCCTGAAACTAATGATCCTTATGCATCACATGTTTACTTCTTTGCTTCATTTTATAATGATACAAGCAACCAGGTTTTTGAAAATTTCAATGCGGTGTTTTTGAATTATTATAAGACCATTACCTGGAATGCTTACCATCAATTAAGCAAACAGGAGGTAGAAATAAGATATATTCCAGACCAGGAGTTAAGGACTGGATTTCTTGAAACAACCGCCGAGAAGATAAAGTATGGCATTAGCACAAGTGAGTGGCAGGAACAAAAAGATCCGGAACATTATTTTAGAAAGGAAGATGCTTCAGTACTTTGCATTTCATCTTTAACAAATGTAAAGCACCTTGAGTTCATTCTTGAAGGAGCCGGTCCTGATCTTGTTGTTAT
>JBKJPO010000093.1:0-6246 GCA_046595095.1 Chitinophagaceae bacterium | reverse complement strand
ATTCGCTGAGGCCACTACCTGTTCTGTATTTTCCAAACTTATTTCCGGTAATTGATTAGGCTGCATATTCATTGCTTCAGCATGAGATTTGATCAGCCCACCGCGGGGTGAAATTTTATTTGTGTTAAGATTCAATTCACCACCATTGGAATAATATATCTCAGCTGGTTTCTCGTCACCATTGTGCATCCGGGCTCCGAAAGTTACCTGGAAGCCGGAAGTAAGATCATTAACAGGACCATAATCAAATACTGCGCTTATAGTATCCCAGTTTTTCCTTCCATCTTTCCACATATAAATTCCACCATTTGCTACTACACTGCGTGGATGTTGCAAGCCGGTGAACCAATGCACAGTATCTATCTGGTGGCTCATCCATTGACCGGGAAGGCCTGATGAATATGGCCAGAACAAACGGTACTCTAAATATTTTCTTGGATCAAAATTATCAGATGGCCGGTTCATCAAAAATCTTTTCCAATCAGTATCTTCTTCTTTCAATTGCTTGAGTAATTCAGGCCTGCGCCATCTGCCTGGCTGGTTTACATTCCACGTTAGTTCAACCATAGTAATAGCCCCAAATTTTCCTGAGCGGATATACTCGTTGGCAGCATGATAATTAGCTCCGCTTCTTCTTTGTGAACCTATCTGTACAATTTTATCCGATGCTTTTACTGCTTTGAGGGCTGCCCTGTTATCCTCCATGGTTTCAGCAAACGGTTTTTCAACATAAACATCGCAGCCTGCTTTTACTGCTTCAATCGTATGTAAAGCATGTTGAAAATCTGCTGTACTAATGAAGACGGCATCTACCAGTTTTTTCTCATACATTTCATCATTATTCCTGCAGGCAACAATATCATGCTGCATTTTTTCTTTCCATGCCGCAGCTCCCTCTTCTCTTCTTCTTTTCCATATATCCGAAACTGCAACAACATCAAAATTGAGTTCCTTATAATGATTCATAAAACAGGGCATGTGGGAACTTCTGTGCCTGTCGGCGAAGCCAATTACTCCTACTCTTACACGATCGTTTGCACCAATAATATTTCCATAACTTTTGGCGCTAAATCCAAGCGCTCCCATATAAATACCGGCTGATGCTTTTGCAGAATTTAGTATGAATTCGCGGCGGGATGTTGTCATGGTTTATGGGTTTGTTGAATTATAAATTTTGCTTTCGGAGGTATTTATAAAATTTTTATCTTAATACTCCTATAACTTACTGCATTTCCGTGATCCTGTAGAAGTATGCGACCCTGTACTGCCTCACCAAAATTTTTCCAGTCTTTGTACTTACTCACGGCTACAAGCTCACGAAATTCTTTTGAACCTCTTACATACTCCAAAACTTTATACCCGTTGAAGTAATGTTCGACCCTATCATCAGGATTAACTACAATCCGCCCAATATTCCATTGACCTATTGCGCGTATTGCGGCAACATCTTTTTTGGCTTTTATCAAATCATATAGAGAGGCAAGTGTACGATTACCATCGCGGCCAAATTTAGCATCAGCATGCATGGAGTCGTCCAGCACCTGGTATTCAAGTCCGATGGCCGACCCGCTATTGTTTTCAGTAAGCGTTACAAAATATTTTACACCACTGTTCGCTCCCGGTGTTAACCTGAATTCAAAGGAAAGTTCAAATGCTTTAAATTGCTCCCTGGTTACAATGTCTCCACCGTTTGCTGCTTCTTTTCCTTCGGAAGAGAGAACATTTAAAGTCCCATCTTTTATCGTCCATCCTTTTTGAGGAAATGCTGTTTTGCGAAAACTCATCCAGCCATTTGAAGATTTTCCATCGAACAACAAACGCCAGCCATCCCTCTTTTCATAAGCGATTAAACTATTGGGTATATGGTTAACTACATAAATTCCTTTTGGAAAAGCTTCAGTTTTTAGGCCGGAAGTTTTGATTCGCACATTTTTAAACCAAACTTTTTTACCTACCTGATCGGGACTATTTACAGAATGCACTTGCAGAGCTATAAAGCCTTTTTGATCAATAGTATCAACCAGGTATGCCGCAGGTATTCCGTTTACCCATGTTTTCATTTCTTTTCCAATGCATTCAATTTTAATATGATTAAAATCATCTGCTATGTATGCGTTTTGCGCTTTTGGATTTAAGGAAAGGGGATATACCCATTTCCTCCTGCCCTCATCATAAATACCACCGCTCCACTTGCGTGCAGACGGATCGAGATCAACCTGCCGGCCATAAACTAAACCTTGCCTATTTTTCCCGGCAGGATCAAAATGACTCCGTGTTTGAACACCGGAATTGCCTTTTGGGCTCTCCAATTTTATATCCACTTCAAAAATAAAATCACCATATTCTTTTTCAGTAGCAAGAAAAGTATTTGGTGAGCCAGCTACAGTAGTTCCTACTATCACTCCTTCCTCTATCGCATAGGTGGCTGTGCCGGCCAATATTTTCCAGCCATTCAAAGTTTTTCCATCAAACAAATTGATCCAACTTTTTTCTGTTTTTTGGGCATAAACGACGTAAGTGAGAATGCAGGTGCAAATAAAATTTAATACCAGCATTGAACAAGCTTTTTTGTTTAATTTCATAATTGAGGATTTATTAATTCCCTTATTCAACCATTCCTTTTAGTTCAAGTTTAATCACAGTTGCAAAGGGGTTAAGAGCTTTACCTGGCAAATTAATTTCAATTCCATAATCAATAGTTTCTGTCTTCAATCTTTGTTTGTTTTCCAGGAGACTCGCAGAAATTATTTCATTCTTCAATCCCGGGATAATAATACTTCCGTTAACAGGCCAGTCGAATACGGCAAAGTAAAGTGTTGTAAATCCCGGCCCCGTTTTTTTTGTACATCGCCCCCAGGGTAGAGGCAGCAAAGGACTTGCTTTGGTTGCATAAATTGCTTCACCATTCATCTTCATCCAGTCGCCCATTTCCTTAAGCCTTGATATACATTCCCGGGGAAATGTACCATCTTCTTTTGGGCCCACATTTAATAAATAATTTCCTCCTTTGGATGCGATATCACATAGATTTTGAATGAGCGTTTTTGTAGACTTCCAGTTATTATCCCAGCTTTTGTAACCCCAGGTATCATTCATTGTCATACATGTTTCCCAATCCTTGCCATCCAGCTCGCTGTGGGTTGGAATTTTTTGTTCCGGCGTTTTGGTATCCCCCGGGAAGCCAGAATGTTTAAGGCGATTGTTGGTTATAATATTTGGTTGAAGTTTTAATAAGGCCTGGAGTTTTAATGCCGCTTCATCTGTCATATTATAAGGAGTATCCCACCAAAGAACATCTACATTTCCATAGTTTGTCAGTAATTCTTTTATCTGGGGAGCAGCTACATCATTAATGTATTGGTCAAAGTTTTTCGTTTCCTGTGCAGGATCCCAGTGGCCATCGTGTTGCAATGTATACGCATCAATCTGTTTACTTTCCGGGTTAGCCCAACCCTCAGCTGCAGGCATTCTTGCTACAGAACCGCCGGGATTTGTCCAATCCTGTGCTTGTGAATAATAGAAGCCTAATTTTACTCCATATTTTTTGCAAGCTGCTGCCAGGGGTTTTAATACATCTTTGCCATACATAGTGGCATCAACAATATTCCATTTGCTGGCACTTGATTTAAATAATGCAAATCCATCGTGATGCTTTGCAGTTATTACAATATATTTCATGCCAGCAGCTTTAGTTTTTCTTACCCATTCATCCGCATTAAATTTCACAGGATTGAATCCCTTTGCATGCAGCCGGTAATCTGAAACCGCAATTTTTGCATAATTCATAATCCACTCACCTATGCCATTTACCTTGTGCTCCTTATAATTGCCTGCCAAACGGGCATAAACTCCCCAATGAATAAACATGCCAAAACGCGCTTCACGCCACCACTTCATCCTTTCATCCCTGGGTACATCCTGGCACAAAGGAGATTGGACAGAACATGCCCATACAATTAAAAAGATGAAGGAATATTTTTTCATTTATTAATCAATTTAAATTAATCAGTTGAGATTGCTTTGCCTATTTTCCATAACATAGGTTAAATTAAAATATTAAATAAATAAATGGGGTAATAAAGGCCGGAGAATTTACTATTTGGGTTGTCATAATTTTCGAAAAAAGGAAACCAGGCTTGGAAATAACCGGGAGCCGGTAAAATTATTATATGGGAAAATCGAGTTTATTTCAAATGCCTCTAGCCGCCTAGTGGCAACTGATTTCATATGTTGGTTTATTCTATCAGACAGAGCATTGTTTGTAAAGTTGCAGTTTAATAACTTTTTTTAAAAAGTATAGCAACTTTTAAGTGATTCGGCTGTCTACTCAAAATTATGCCTTACCAATATTCATTACATCCTCATCATGAAGACGCCTTGCTGTTAAAAGCTGTGATCCAGGGCGAAACCCGGGTGTTTGATGAATTGATTCACAAATTTGAAAAGCTGGTCAATAGCATAGTCTATAAAATGGTTGGTCAGGTAGAGGACAGGGAGGATCTTTGCCAGGAAACTTTTTTAAGGGTTTATAATTTGTGCTCCTAAATTTATAATTCTTCCTGCCGGATGGAATCCACTCAGTTTTAATACAAACTGGATGATCTTTGTGCACGTAAACCGATAACCAATAAAGAACGAGTACGCTTACTTGTTATGATGCGCAGGTGCTGGGTTATTTATCTGTGCTTGCCATAAATAAACCTGTAAAAGTTATGAGATATGAAAAAAGGAAGTTATTTTAGAAAAACCTCGTTTTAATTATTCCAAAATTTTCAATCAATGACAAATATTAACCAGTTCTTTGTAACTAAAATGGTATGTACTTATGTTTTATCTTTTTTCTTAATTATATCTTGTAATGATACGACTAGTGATAGCAAAAACTCTGTAACTACTGACTCAAGCTCAAATGTCACCAGTGATTCTTCCTCAAAGGTAGTAGCCAAGCCTATTGAACTTAAAATGAGTAATAAAGCATTCGGAATACGATATAGCGATCCCTCCTTTAAAAAGTTCAGATTTAAAAAATTCACACACAGTGGTACGGAGGATGTCCGTTTCTTTTGTTATGCACTCTCGGCCGATGAGGATGAAGTGGTAAACCGTATTGGAGATAATTTTGTGTTGTCAAGAACAAATTTTGGGGACGATGTAGAAGACACACCACCTGAATCATCGATGCTTGATGAATTAGCCCTGGATAAGGATAATCTTTTAAAAATTTTTGAGAATCGACCCTTAACTTTTAAATACATTGAACTGAAACCAACAACTATCCAGTTCAAATCAGATAAGAATGGCAATAGCCGGAATTACGGAACCTACCAGATATTTATAGATGGAGATTATACCGGCTTTGAGTTGAATCCTTCTCCGCCTGGTTTCAATTAAAATAAACGGGCCTTGTGAAAAGGCAGGAATAAATATAGGGCCTAAACTTATTCAACTTTAAACAGTATGAAGGCGCCAGATCTTATAGGTTATTTACCGGGACATACATTCATTGATTATAAAAAGGCTTTTTATTGGATACTAACGGTGTTTACCTGCCTTCATATTGCATCATGCAAATCAACAAAATATACATCATCCGGAATAATTAATCTTGCTGATACAATAAGTTATTTGCCAGGAACAGATCCTTATAATTCCAAAACATTCTATAAATTGAAGATGACCAAAGGTCAATTTGACAGCTTAAGAAGTTTCCCCGGCAACCGGGTAATAGTGCAGTTTTTTTATCCTAAAGCTTCAGGTGGAGGATCACCAACGCTATTTGCATATAAAATGACAGTGAACCACAAGCCTACAGGAACTCCTCCTGTTGTATTGAGCTATGATTCCAGCACTACTGAACCTCTTAAAGGGAGAGGTCAAGTTTTAGGCGATCAAAAAGTAAAAATAAGAGATCTTGAGAAACTTATTAAAGTGTCAAAGGGTGACAAAAATGCCTCATTTTCATATTTACTTTTTACGCCAGTATTTATTCCAAATAATCCACACATGACCTACGAGGTGAGAGTTGATGGAGAAGGCGAGGCTCTAACATTGAACCCTTCACCGCCAGGATGATTTGATCTTCATGTATTGATTCTTATTTGATATACATAAATAATTTTACAAAACCCCGGGATTATGATCATGTATAATTTCTACATCCACCCTATCTTCTTAGTGTCAATTCAATTTTCTTATTGAATTGGCAAACGTAATTCAAATACTTCTGGAAATTTTAAATTGGTCAGA
>JBKJPO010000498.1:0-6278 GCA_046595095.1 Chitinophagaceae bacterium | reverse complement strand
GTTGTTACTGAATAGATAGTTACTCCCTGATCCTCTGTGTAAACTCTGTGGTCCTCTGTGTAACAAAAAATATTTCATGGAGGACCATAGATCAATGACATTTAAAATAATCAAATGGTTCCTTACAATCATTACATTGAAACAATGCCTTACACGATGTTGATCCAAATTCACTCAATAATTTTGTGTTTGATGAATTGCATTGAGGGCATTTTATCTCAAGTGAATTGAGACTTTCAAAATCATAACTTTTCCCAACTGGAGGCGCAATACCATATGCCTTCAAATTATTTTTACCATCATCAGTCATCCAGTCTGTTGTCCAGGCAGGGGAGAGCCTGGAAGTTATCTTAAAATTTTTGTACCCATTAGCGATCATTGCCAGCCTAATGTTCATGGTTATTGCATCCATAGCCGGGCATCCGCTGTATGTAGGAGTAATAATAATTTCAATTAAATGGTCGGCGTGTATGATTATATCCCTTACTATTCCAAGGTCTACAACAGAAAGTACAGGAATTTCAGGATCTGGTATTTGGCTAAGTAAGTCCCACAGAACCTTTGAGCTATCTTTGCTCCCTGTTATTATATCTGGTGAAATCACCATTCGCAACCCGGATAAGTCCTTTGCAAAATCTGCATCTCTATGAGCATTACTTGCAGGTGCTCGCTATGCTTGCCCTCCTTTCCCTTGAGCTGATTTACATTCGAAGTTGGAACATCCAATGTGGCTTCAGAAAAAATAGCTGATACTTTTTGAAACCATGGATAATGCAGGCTGTAGAGGGCAATTCCTATACCGTTACCTGCTGCAGTTTCTTCAAAAGAAGCCGGTATAAACAATTCTTCAATATAGGTCCAAACTTCATTCACTGCATTTATCATTCTTTTCCTGCTATTTTCAGTTCCGTCTCCAAGTCTAATAACCCATTCGCTACTCCACCGCACGTGATAAAGTACTTCCTTCAAAGATTTTGTAGCAATAGCTGCTATTTGCGTATCCTTACTCGAAGTAAGAGCGGTATACAACAGCTGCTGGTAAGTACTAAATAGAAATAATTTCATTATTGTTTTACCCCAATCCCCATTAGGCAATTCAGTGATTATGCAATTCTTGAATTGATTTGCTTCTCTGAAATAAGCAAGAGTATCTTCAGAGACCTCATTGCCGATTAATTGGCTCGCATACTGGTAGAAGTTTCTTGATTGACCGATGTGATCTAGAGCGATGTTACTCATGGCAATATCCTGTTCCAGCAAAGGACCGTGACCCGCCCATTCACTTAGCCTATGGCCCATTACAAGGCTATTATCCGCCAGGTGCAAAACATATTGTATCAAAGGCTCTTGCTCAATGATCGCAGTTACGGCTTCTATGGCAGGTAATTTTATTTCCAAAGTTTATTGTATGTAGTTGAAATTTTTCCGGTTCATTCCGCTTACATATGTGTAAGCTCATCGGGCAAATCATAAAAAGTTGGATGACGGTATACTTTGTCGCTTGAAGGATCGTACATGCTTTCTGCCTCATCAGGGTTTGAAGAATGAATATTAATGGATTCCACCACCCAAATGCTTACACCTTCCATGCGTCTTGTATATACATCACGTGCATTTTCAATGGCCATTTGTGCATCAGTTGCATGAAGGCTTCCTACATGCTTATGATCGAGTCCCTGTTTACTCCTGATAAATACTTCCCATAAAGGTCCTTCTGAACTCATGAACTTATTTTTCTAAAATTATTTTATGCTACTGCTTTTTCATTCCGCTGCCGGTATTTTTCAGCATATGCTAATGCAGCATCCCGAACCCAGCAGCCATCCACGTGTGCTTTTATCCTTGCATCCAGGCGTTCTTTATTGCAAGGTCCATTACCCTTGACCACTTCCCAAAATTCATCCCAATTAATTTCCCCAAAATCGTAATGCTTAGTATCAGGATTGTATTTCAATGCAGGATCGGGAATAGTCAAGCCAAGAATTTTTGCCTGGTCAACACAGACATCAACAAACTTCTGCCGGAGTTCATCATTTGTAAACCGCTTGATCTTCCATTTCATACTCAATGCAGTATTGGGGGAATTATCATCGGCTGGTCCAAACATCATCAGGCTCGGCCACCACCAACGGTTTAGCGAATCCTGGGCCATCTCTTTTTGCTCTTTACTTCCTTTGGAAAGCGTAAGTAAGATTTCGAAGCCCTGCCGTTGGTGAAAACTTTCTTCTTTACAAACCCTTACCATTGCCCTGGCATAAGGCCCATAAGATGTACGGCATAGGGGGACCTGGTTCATAATTGCTGCACCATCTACAAGCCAGCCAATCGTTCCAATATCTGCCCAATTAAGTGTTGGATAATTAAATATTGAAGAATATTTTGCTTTGCCCGTTAGAAGCTGATTGATCATTTCTTCCCGGCTGATACCCATCGTTTCAGCGGCGGCATAGAGATAAAGGCCATGACCTGCTTCGTCCTGAACCTTGGCCAATAAGGTAGCTTTGCGTCTTAAAGTCGGAGCTTTTGTAATCCACTCACCTTCCGGAAGCATCCCCACAATTTCGCTGTGGGCATGCTGACTTATTTGCCGCACAAGGGTTTTCCGGTAAGTATCAGGCATCCAATCCTTTGGTTCGATCTTAATCTCGTTCACCATTTTATAATCAAAAATTTCTTCCATGTTATCTATTGTCATAACCGGGGTTTAATGGATAAAGATAAAGAATGTTTACTTAAAAACTAACGAGCGTTAGTTAAATGATCCGGTAAAATACATGTGATTTCTATATCAATATTACCAATTCCATGCCCCAATTGTTCATTTCTGGTCAAAATCTACAACCACAGTCGGAGTTCTTGGATGAGACTGGCAGGTAAGAATAAATCCGGCTTTTACTTCATCAGGTTCCAATCCATAATTTACTTCCATCAATACTTCCCCCTGAACGAGTTTCGCTTTACATGTGCAACAGACTCCACCCTTACAAGCGAAAGGAAGGTCTGCCCCTTCGGCAAGTGCCGCATCCAGGATATTGTTGCTGTTATAATCGAGGTCGAAATCAAAACTCCTGCCATCCAGTTTTACCGTTACTTTACTCTGTTCGCCGGCTGCGCTTGTCTTCACCGCAGTCTCAAATTTTTTCTCACCGGAGGTTTTTCTTACTGGTGTATTAAAAAGCTCAAAATGGATCCTGTGGCTTTCCACACCTGTTTTTTCAAGATATTCCTTCACACTAAAGATCATCGATTCCGGGCCGCAAAGAAATATTTCATCAATTATTTGGTAGTCTATCAGCTTTAATAATTGCTGACATTTTTTTTCATCAATCCTGCCATAATTTATATCAGCTTCCATTCTTTCCCTGCTGAGTATGTGGTAAAGCCGGAACCGCTGGATGTACTTATCTTTTAATTCTTCAAGAGCTTCTTTAAAAATTATTGAGCTGGTATGGCGGTTCCCGTATACAAGGGTGAATCTACTCCCAGGTTCTATGGCGAGCGTAGTTTTTATTATTGAAAGGATCGGCGTAATTCCGCTCCCGGCAGCGAAAGCGAGATAATTTTTTTTATTTGCGGGATGAAGATCGGTATAAAATTTCCCGGTAGGAGGCATTACTTCGAGTGAGTCGCCGGCTTTTAATTCCCGGTTGGCGAAGGTTGAAAAAATACCATCATTTACTTTTTTTACAGCTACCCTTAACTCTTTATCCAGTGGGCTACTGCAAATCGAATAAGACCTCCTGATTTCTTCTGCTCCAAAAAACTTTCGCATGGTCAACGTTTGTCCTTGCAAAAAAACAAACTCGGATTTTAGCTCTTCGGGTACTTCAAATGCAATGGAAACGCAATCCTGTGTTTCTATTCTTGTATCTTTTACCTTTAAGGGATGAAAATGTAGGGCCACTATATTTTTTTAATTTTTTCCTGGAATTTTTAACCCATCGACGAGCAATTTCACCATATTTTCTTCAAGGATATTTGCGTCTACTGTTTTACGTGAGCGTTGCCAGCTTTCTATCCCACCGATAGCCGAAAGAATAGTGAGCACTGCTACAAACGGGTTTACCGACTTTATCTCCTTCTTACTCACCCCATCGGTGAGAAGATCGGCTAGTCTTTTACGATAGCTACGTCGCTGGCTTTGAAAGTTGGAAAGGTAGGGTTCGGGCAAATGCTTCCATTCATGATCGGAAACATAAACACATTCATAATCCTCAAGCATCATTTTTATATGAAACCGTATGACCTTTTCAACTTTAGCCAGGTTATCCACCCCGCTGGTTTCCACTTCAGTGAGATGGGCTGTAAAAAGATTCGCCACTTTAAAACAAATCTCCTGCAGGATCT
The DNA here is from genome assembly GCA_046595095.1 of Chitinophagaceae bacterium. GTDB lineage: Bacteria > Bacteroidota > Bacteroidia > Chitinophagales > Chitinophagaceae > Ginsengibacter. The sequence continues at coordinate 1,931 of JBKJPO010000498.1, read as the reverse complement.
CACTTTTAGAACCTATATGATTATATAAGCTAGGGGCCTCTACACCCACAGTTTCTGCAAGATCACGCATTGACGTGGCACTGAAGCCTTTAACTTTAAAAAGGGCAGCCGCTTTGCCTGTGATCACGTCTTTCTTGGAGCCGTTTTTGGCCGTCTTAATCTTCGCCATACCTGGATTGATTCAGGCAAATCTAAGGGTTTTGCTGAGTTAGGAATGATGAGATCCTGAATAGAACCCAAATTCTGAACACAAAAAGCTGAAACTTAAATTTAGCAGATACACAAGGGGATTTGAATTTTTCTCCTTGAAACTTGTATAAGTATTGACCCGGTTTCACCAGGGATAAATGTCTTTCTCTCAAAAATATTTCCCTTATTTTCAGAAATAAATGTATTTTGCAGACCAATCCTGCATAATAGTCCGTTATCTCTCCAATCTTATTCGAAGACCAAATCAACAAACACCTATAGGTATAATTTTTGCTGGGAGATCTGCATAATTGCAGCATATCCTTTAAAATATTTTTTAGCTTTTTTTCTTGTGGTTTCAGAGGTAAGCAAGGCCGGTGATTTTAATCACTGGCCATTCCTTTTTTAGAGGGTTAATGAAGCCCTGTTTCATGGATCCTGGCTAAGAGTTTCCTGAATGACGAAGGCCTTCCATCGCTGGAAAGCCCTTATAATTTTGGAGTGATTTAAAATTAGACGATGGTCCATGTTTCCCTTCCCCTCAATAATTTATCAAGGTCGCCCTTACCCTTTTGAGCGATAGTTTCCTGGATCTGCATGGCCATTACATCTTCATAACAAGCGCGTTCAGATTTATAAAATACGCCAAATGGCCTTGGAGAATGGCCCTCAATCCGTGGATCATCAAACAAACGGGTAAGTATCTGTGCTTTGTAAAAGTCGTTTTCGTCATGTACCCAGAGATCATCTGCTGATACACCATTTCCAAGCTCAACCACTACAGGCCTAAATCCATCAAGCTTGATGCCCTTATTCTGTCCTGCGCCAAATATTAATGGTTTGCCTTGTTCAAGAAATAAAGCTTCTTCCGGTTTAGAGCTTTTATCTGTAAAGATTTCAAAAGCCCCATCATTAAAAATGTTGCAGTTTTGGTAAATCTCAAGAAACGAGGAGCCCTTATGTTCCTGTGCTCTGAGGATCATTGCCTGCAGATGTTTTGGATCACGATCCATACTCCTGGCGATAAAACTCGCATCTGCTCCGAGGGCAAGTGCAAGCGGGTTGAATGGATGATCAATACTGCCCATCGGCGTACTCTTGGTAACTTTATTCTCCTCAGAAGTTGGAGAATATTGTCCCTTGGTGAGTCCGTAAATCTGGTTGTTGAAAAGCAAAATATTTAAATCGAAATTCCTGCGGAGTAAATGAATGGTATGGTTACCACCAATACTGAGGCTATCACCATCTCCCGTTACTATCCATACACTAAGTTCAGGCCTGGAAGCTTTGAGGCCGCTTGCTACGGCCGTAGCCCGGCCATGAATACTATGCATGCCGTAGGTGTTCATGTAATAAGGAAACCTGCTACTGCAACCAATGCCGGAAATGATCACAATATTTTCTTTGGGGATTCCCAGCCCGGGCATTATTTTTTGCACCTGTGCAAGGATAGAATAATCCCCGCAACCAGGACACCAGCGTACTTCCTGGTCAGTTGAAAAGTCTTTCGCAGTTAAAGCAGGTTTTATTGCAATTGTTGGTTCACTCATGATATTATAAAAGTACAGCTTATGTTGTTAATAAAGATTGAATCTGTTGGATATGAAATCGATGTAATTCAAGGAGAAGCTGTGAGATCACTATGTGCCCACTGGGGAATTTGGACTGAGCTTCTCCTTGAATTACATCGATTTCATATCCAACAGATTCAATCTTTATTAACAACATAAGCTGTACTTTTA
>JBKJPO010000403.1:0-2924 GCA_046595095.1 Chitinophagaceae bacterium | reverse complement strand
CACAAGTGCTTGTAGGGTTGGTGCAATTTCGTGTAGCCATATCTCGTCGCTTTCTCTAATAAATGCCTGGCTCATAAAAAATGATTTTTAGATAATTAATACTTAACTATATTTTTTTATCACTCTTCTGAAACTGCAATTCCAATGCCATTTCCAAATATTTTCGGGAGTATTGTACTGTGTTGAGACTGCTTGCAGCTGTCTTTAATAGGTTGACAGCAGTAATTAGTCTCTCACGAAGATAACTAAACTCAGAAAAATTTAACTGCATTCAATCGTAATGATCTGTAAGCGGAAGAATGAGTAAATACGCGCTGTTATTAGAAATAAACATTGCTTAATTTCGCAAGACCATTCTAAGTTTAAACTGCTTTGTTAATGATTAAGCCCCGCATATTTAATAATGCTGATGCATTGGTAGATACTTATAAATTAGTTTTTGAAACAAATCCAATTCCTCATCTGCTCCTCCTTCCCGATGCTCCAAAATTTACCATAGTTGCAGCAAATGAAGCTTATCTAAAATCGACCGGTACTTCCAAAAGTGAAATAATTAGAAAAGGCTTGTTTGAGATTTTTCCAATCAGGTATTATAATGATCCGGCATTGCCGGAAGACCAGTTAATGGCTTCTCTCAATAAAATATTGAGGGAAAAAATTCCAGATCAACTGGAGTTCCATGAGTATGACTTAAATATCGCTGGGCCTGGTGGAGATTTTGGGCAATATTGGAATCTCGTTAACAGGCCAGTCATAAACAATGAAGGAGAAGTTGTTTATATCATACACGCCGTTACTGATGAAACAGCTGTAATACTTAATAAAAAAAACGAACAGCGTGAGAAACTGAATGACCAGGTACAGGAGCAAATAAATTATAACCTGTTTCGCCAGGCTCCGGTAGCAATAGCCATATTACAAGGGCCCGATTTTAAAGTGGAGCTGGCCAATATCCCGATGCTTAAACTTTGGGGAAGAACCCAGGAACAAATTTTGGGTAAACCAATTTTCGAAACGTTGCCTGAAACTATTGGCGAGGGTATTGCAGAATTGATGAAAGAAGTAAGAGAAACTGGAGTGCCATATATTGGAGTGGAAATACCTACGCTAATTGAAAGGAATGGCATACTTGAAACAGTATATTTTAATTTAATCTATCAGCCACTGAGACAGCGTGATGGCAATTTTGATAAAATAATGGTGATAACAACGGAAGTATTGGAACAGGCTTCCGCAAAAAAAGATCTTCAAAAGAGTAAAGAATATTTAAATCTTGCACTTGAGTTTGGCAACATCGGAGTATGGCAATTTGAATATGCAACCAATGTTATTAATCATTCTGAAACAGTATCAAAACTTTTGGGATACCCGGCTCACCTGGAATGGAATCGCGAAAAATTACTTGAGCTTATTTACGACGAAGATCGACAACATGTAGTTGATTGCCTCAGTGGAGTTTCAGTTTCGGGAATTATAGCAATTGATTTTCGTATTAAAAAAGGTAACGATTCGTTTGCGTGGTTAAATGTACAGGGCAAAACAATGTTTGATGGAAAAAATGCTCCTATACGTATGCTGGGATTGGTATCCGATATTACCTCCCGTAAAGATGAAGAACTCCGTAAGGATGAATTCATGGGTATTGTAAGCCATGAACTTAAAACTCCTGTAACCTCGTTAAAAGCTTACGGACAAATACTGCATGAAAAATTTTTACAGGAAAATAATGTTACGTCCGCTGACATGCTTGGAAAAATGGATTCGCAGGTCAATAAACTAGCTTCATTGATTGAAGATTTACTGGATGCTACCAGGATTGAAGGTGGCCAGCTGCGATTTCATGAAGCAGAATTTAATGTAAATGAGATGGTATCTGAGATCATTGAAGAAGTTCAACGAACTACAAAGAATCAGAAAATTATAATGGAGCTTGCAGAAGATACAAAACTTTATGGTGACCGTGATAGAATTGGGCAGGTATTGACCAACCTGCTCACCAATGCCATAAAATATTCCCCGGGTAAGAAAGATATTATCGTAAGAACAAAAATTTCTGCAGAATCCTTTACTTGCTCTGTTGCCGACGAGGGCCCTGGTATTCCTAAGGAAAACTTGCTGAAAATATTTGAAAGATATTATAGAATACTGGGCAATAGAAGACAAACTTATCCCGGCCTCGGCCTGGGACTCTTCATCTCCGCAGAGATTATTAAAAGACAAGATGGTAAGATATGGGTTGAAACAGAAGATGGATCAGGCTCTACGTTTTATTTTAGTATTCCATTAAATAGGGGAAAGGAGTTATGAGTTATGAGTTAAATTGGTACAATATTTCATAACTCATAATTCATAACTCATAACTCCTAACTTTGTTCCGATGACAAGAGAAGAGAAATTCATGCTTGAAGCGATCAACTTATCTCGTGAGGGAATTATTAAAAATGAAGGTGGGCCTTTTGGTTGTATAATCGTCAAGAATGACAAGATTGTTGGCAGAGGAAACAACCGGGTCACTTCATTAAATGATCCAACAGCGCATGCCGAAGTAGTGGCAATAAGAGATGCCTGCTCAAATCTCGGAACATTTCAGCTTGATGGCTGCGAAGTGTATACTTCTTGCGAACCATGCCCGATGTGTCTTGGTGCAATTTATTGGGCCCGGCCTAATATCGTGTACTTTGCCAACACACGCGAAGATGCTGCCAATATTGGATTTGATGATTCAATGATCTATAATGAACTGAGTTGTGAACTTTCAGAGAGAAAGATCCCAATCGTATCCATCGGTAGAGAAGCTGCAATTAAAATTTTTGAAGAATGGAACTCGAAGACAGATAGGATAAGCTACTAGGTCAATAGACCTTTAAAATTCCTTACCCGGAGGAGATTGCAGTAAGTATTGCTGCTGAGATTATCCGGGTAAG
>JBKJPO010000510.1:0-5411 GCA_046595095.1 Chitinophagaceae bacterium | reverse complement strand
TTTATGTTTAAATGATGTTTAGCCACAGAGTTTGCGAAGTTTTGTAGAAGTGCACTAACCCCGGAATTCGCGGAAGCATGTATCCTCGCATTACAATTCTCAGTGTTTATCATGCCCTTCATCAGGTCTCTTTTATAGAAAAAAATAAGTTTGAAACCTCCCCATAACGAGACAATGCAAATGGTAAAATAGTTGGTGGAAAGGAGTTTATATTTTCCCGCTTAGATACACATCTTCACCTGGGGTCGTAGTTTCCCCGGCTTTTTCTAATGTAACAATAAATGCCCCGGCATCAGCAGGCACATTTTGCATTTCTATAAAGCGTCCCCTGATTTCATCTTTTATAAGACCCACATTTATAGCTTTACCATTTACCATGGCCCATAGCTGATAATCCTTAGTTGATGAAGATAGCGGAAGATGGTGTATCATGATATACATCTTCCCTGTTTTTTTATCCCAGAACATTGTACAACGGCAAATAGCATGAGTGCCTACACCGTACATGGCAACAGGTGTAATTGTCCGATCCAACATTACGTTATAGTCGGATAATGGAAGCGAAGTAATATTTTCTTTTTTATTAGTGTTAATTAATGCCAATTCCTGTTCCCTATTTTTCTTGTATAATGAATAATTGAAGTAAGAACTTACAATCAGTAGTAAAACAGCAGCTGCAGCAGCAGGCTTCAGCCACCAAATATTCTTATTCTCTTTTTTCATCGAAATGGGAATTACCGGTGCCTGTAAAGAGATAAGACTATGCAATATTTTTTCATCCGTTTCTGAAGAAGGAAGGGTAAAATTTTTCTGCATTTCTGTTTCCATCTGTACTTCATAATCAATGATAGCCTGGTTCAAAACCGGGTGCTGGAGGCGTAGCGTTTCCAATTCCTGCTCCTCTTCCCTGGTGCACAATCCCATAACATACATTTCAATGATGCCCGACGATATGTATTCAGTTAGATCCATTTATACAAAATGTTTTTTTAATTCAAGTACTGCACCACGTAACCGCGTTTTTACAGTACCCAACGGTATATTCAAAGTGTTTGCAACTTCTTCCTGGGTAAATCCATTATAATAAGCTAACTCCAGTACCGCTTTAAACTCATTCTTTAATAGGCCTACTTGCTTTCTGAGCCCGATCAGGTTAATGTTTTGCTGGTAGGATGTATTTTCATCGATATAATTTACATAATTACTAAGGTTTTCGTTTTTCAAACTGCTTTTATAATTTTTTGAACGGGTTTGATTGATGGCTGTATTCCGGGTCACTTTCATCAACCATGTAAATAACCTTCCTTTTTCAGGATTATACTTCTCAATATTCTTCCATACTGTAATAAACACTTCCTGCAAAACATCATTGGCAGTTTCAGGATCAGTTATTATCTGGGAAATAATACTAAAAAGTGAACCCCTGTAATGCTGGTATAAATATCGATAGGCATCATTCTTATGCTCCTTCAAAGCATTTACCAATTCAATTTCTGTATATAGTTGTTGTACCTGCAAATTGTTTTTATTAATACAATGATACAAAATCAATACTACCAAACTGTATGTTAAAAATTATTTTATTTTTTAAAACTTTAGAATCATTTATTGTGTAACTATCATTACTGGATTTTATGCGATAACTGTTAATGAATATTCATAGTGCTGGCCAGCAATGAGTATCTGTATGAATCAGTAATAGCCCGTTGGGATATTCCGACGGGGAAAACCATAAACATTAATATCATGAAACTTAAAACCCTTCTGTGGTCTACTTCTATGACCCTACTTTTTACTGCCTGTCAAAAAGAAAAAGGCGAATTATTACAAAATGAAGAATTATCTCCTACCGCCGCTTCTGCTAAATTAGGTAATGACGACAAAGACAAATCAGATAGCCGCCACGTGTACACGCTAAGTAACGCCACAAATGGAAACATGGTTCTGGATTATCTTCGCTCTTCAAATGGAACACTGACTTATTCCGCTTCTTATGCTACGGGTGGTAATGGCAGTGGCGGAGGATTGGGTAACCAGGGAGCGATAATACTCGCTAATGGTAAGGATCATCATGATGATGATGAAAGAATATTGCTGGGTGTAAATGCAGGCAGCAATTCCATTTCTTCTTTTAGAATACATAATAACGGACTTCATCTAAGGTCAACCGTAAGCTCGGGCGGCATCCGGCCCGTAAGTATTACTCAACACGATGATTTAGTCTTTGTTTTGAATGGAGGAGGCACCAATAATATTTCTGGTTTTAAACTTAAAGATAATGGTATGCTAAAACCCATACCCAATTCTACTAGGCCATTGAGCGCGGCAAGTACTGGGCCTGCGCAAGTTTCTTTTGTTCATGGCGGAAAGGTTTTAGTTATCACAGAAAAAGCCACTAATAAAATTGTTAGCTACACGGTTAACGAACATGGTATTCCCGGAACGATGCACACGATTACCTCATCAAGTCCTACTCCTTTTGGATTTGCCGTAGGACTACATGGGAAGATTTTTGTTTCAGAGGCAGTAGGAGGTGCACCAGGAGTCAGTGTGCTTTCATCTTACCAGGTCCATAATAACGGGGCCGTCACTCTAATCGATGGCTCAGTAGGAGCGGGTCAAAGTGCAGCTTGCTGGGTAGTTCTATCTCACTTTGGCAGATATGCATTTACCACCAATACTGCGAATGATAACATCTCAAAATATAGTGTCTCCAATTCTGGTGATATTTCGGTATCTCAAGCTATAGCAGTTACTACACAAGCCGGACCTATTGATGCAGCGATAACCAGGAATTTCAGATATTTCTATGTACTCAATGGTGGTGGAAATAGTATCCAGGCATTTGCCGTTGGGAATACTGGGAACTTGAGTTTGATACAAACTTTACCAGGCCTACCTATGGGAGCTACCGGACTGGCAGTAAATTAATGATTGAAAAACTGAAAAGCGGTTGTACTAAAAGCCGCTTTTATTTATTTTTTATTAAATACTATTTTATGACTAAAACATTTTTAAGCACAATTATAGCGATGACCTTTTTTATGATTTCCTGCAAAAAAAATACACCAGAAAATGCAAGTGAAATCCTGCCCGTTGGAACGGTAATTTCCATGGCATCTTTTGTAAGCAATGCACATACTACCAGCGGATCTGTGAAACTGGTTCAGGAAAGCAATAATAAAAAATACCTGGTATTTGAGAATTTCCGTACGGATAATGGTCCCGACTTAAGGGTATGGCTTTCGCCTAATAACAACGGAGCACCATATCATGAGATTGGAGTTTTAAAAGCGGTGTCAGGAAATTTTTCTTATGAATTAAATCCAATGGTCAACCATGCTACTCATAACCGTGTATTGATCTGGTGCGAAGATTTTGCAATATTATTTGGACATGCGGTATTGTAGTAGTCATTGACAGATTTCTAAACTTTCTTGCCTTTCATGGCTTCCGAAACTGCCATATCCATAATGCGTTCGGCATACGGTCGGGAAATATCATTCAGTTCTTCGATTTTCGTATGTATCAAATCTTTGTCTTCCATCGTTAATGATAATTGCAAAGCCTGCATTGCTTCGGCGGTTTCAAGGAATTCCTGCTTTGATAAATTTGCAGAATTCTTTTGAATGAATTTCTCGGTTGTTTGTAGTAGTTGTTCGCCTTCAGTAGACGCTTCTTTCAGAGCTCTAACCGCTATATCATCTTTTGCATGAACTATCGAATCCTGCAACATTTTTTCTACATCCTCATCTGTAATGCCATACTGGGGTTTAATTTCGATACTTTGCTCTACCCCACTCCGCAATTCTTTAGCCTTTACGATCAGGATACCATCCGCATTAATATAAAATGATACTTCTATTTTAGGAAGTCCTGCGGGCATGCCGGGGATTCCCTTAAGATTGAATTCACCGAGCTTACGATTATCCTGTACAAGATCTCTCTCTCCCTGGAAAACAGAAATGCGCAAACCACCCTGCCCGTCTTTTTGTGTGGTATATTGTCTTGATGCCTGTGTAGGTATCTTTGAATTCCTCGAGATCAAAACATCCATTAGGCCACCCATTGTTTCTATACCAAGAGAGAGTGGTGTGATATCAAGTAGCAGTAAGTCTTTGTTGTTGCCTGCGAGAATATCTGCTTGTATGGCTGCGCCGAGAGCGACTACCTCATCGGGGTTTACAGAATCATTAACTGGCTTCCCAAAGAATGAACTAACGGACTGGCGTACCAGCGGTACTCTTGTTGAACCTCCAACCATCAGCACTACATCGATTGCCGCTGTTTCAAGGCCCGCATCTTTAAGAGCCAGCCTACAGCTATTGATTGTTTTTTCAACTAATGGCCGCACGAGGTTTTCAAATTCAGTGTTGGTGATCTTAAAATCATGGCCGTTCAAAGTGCCGGCAAATTCTTCATTAGTTGAAAGCGTTTTCTTCGCTTCCTCTGCCATCAGGCGAATTGATTGGGCAAAGCTTTTATCTGTATTAAGATCATCTGTGGTTTTTCCGGCCTGCTCCATCCAATGCCGCATAATTACATTATCAAAATCATCGCCTCCGAGATAGGTGTCACCGTTAGTTGACAAGACTTCGAAAATACCGCCACTGATACGCAGGATTGAAATATCAAAAGTGCCTCCCCCGAGGTCATATACTGCAACAGTTTTTTGTTCCTCTTTATTAAGCCCAATGCCATAAGCAAGGCTTGCAGCGGTCGGTTCATTAACGATGCGTAATACATCGAGGCCCGCGAGTTTACCAGCATCCCTGGTAGCCTGCCGCTGAGAATCATTGAAGTATGCAGGAACCGTGATCACTGCTTTATTCACGGGTGTTTTCAAAATATGTTCAGCCCGGTGTTTTAATTCTTTTAATATTTCTGCAGAAAGATCAACAGGCGAATAAAATTTATCCTTCACCTGCACTTTCACAAGGCTTTCTTTATTATCATCAATTACTTTGTATGTAAAAAAAGATGACTTACCCTTAATATCGTTGTAAGACTTTCCCATCAATCGTTTAGCGGAGAATATTGTATTCTGCGGTTCCTTTACCAGCCAGCTTTTTGCTTCTTCACCAACGGTAACCTGCCCTGCATCACCAAAATGAATGATTGAAGGAACCAGTGAACTGCTATCGTGTTCTTTCAATGCCAAAGCCTGCCGTGTACCAGGATGGATGATGGCAATGAGGCTATTGGTTGTACCCAGGTCAATTCCAACGATGATTTCTTCTTTTTGTAAGCTGCCAGTGGATATGTTTATTGGAATTTTCATGATGGGGCAAAAGTAGGGATTGTTTGGGAGGGGTTGGCTAATTCAAATTTTGATTTGTTAGGAAGAAATATTTCCACAACAATCCCTACTTTTGCCCCATCATGAAAATTCCAATAAACATATCCACTGG
>JBKJPO010000494.1:0-3988 GCA_046595095.1 Chitinophagaceae bacterium | reverse complement strand
AATTTTCTCTTCATTACATCCGGCAGCGTTTTCTTTATCCCATGCTGCCATATGCTTTTCTACCTCGGCCTTGTCTGGCTCAGCAACAACACTATAATCGTGCTGGTAAATCTTTTCCAGTATAGGCTGGGTTTCGTCTTTTACCAGTTGCTCAAATTGAACATAATATTTTCCAACAAGATGATCGCCTTTCATTCCTGAACTTTCAGGTGTTTCTTCGTTTCCAAATTTTTGCCATACCAGCATGCTTTTGCAAATATGTATTCCCCTGTCATTGAAGATGCAGCTTTTGATTACTTCATTTCCATTTGCTTTGAGGATCTCTGCAATACTCCAACCTAAAAAGTTATTGCGCATATGACCAAAATGGAGTGGCTTATTTGTGTTTGGTGAAGAATATTCAACCATTACTTTTTTTCCGGAAACTTTCTTTTTGGCAAAACAAACATCATGATAATTTTTTTCCAGGAGATCAAGCCAATAAGCATCTGCAACTTCCAGGTTTAAAAATCCCTTTATGATATTGAAGCCTGTAAAAATATTTTCTGAACTCAGCAGGTGATCGCCAAGTTCTTTGCCCAAAACATCCGGTGACTTCTTTATACTTTTTAATAATGAAAAAAGAACAACAGTATAATCGCCTTTAAATTCAGGCTTTGTCTGGCTTACCTGCAATTCCTCAGTGGCAAGTTCCAGCCCATACAATTCCTTCAAACTTTTAAGCGCAGCTTCCTGTATCATATTAATCAACGACATCTTTATAAATTAATTTGTATGCAAAAATAGCTGATTAGTTTTTAGTTTCAGGATTGCCATGGTCAATTGAATTTTACCGTCCATAACAATTGGATTTCAAAGGATATGTATTTGACGAAAGTTTACCATCATCAATCTAAATTTTTTTATGCACAAACTTCTATATCTGTTCATCCTGAAATTTATTTTAGTAGGTGGCTATGCACAAACCGCACCGCCTCCGCCCCCACCATGCACAGCTGCTGAGGCTTCGCAATTTGATTTCTGGCTTGGAAACTGGGATCTTACCTGGAACGATACCAGCCGCGGATCTAATACAGTTGTAAAAATCCTGGGCAGTTGTGTCCTGCAGGAAAATTTCCATGATCCGAAAGTGAAATATTCAGGTCTGAGCTGGAGCATGTACAGCCCCCAGCGAAAAGTATGGCAACAAACATGGGTTGATAATGCCGGGGCCTATATTGCGCTTACCGGTGGAATGAAAGATGGAAAAATGATTCTGTCTACTGAGCCGAAAGCTATGGCTGACGAAAAAAAAATGATATCCCGCATGGTTTTTTCAAACATCACTACAGATTCTTTCGAATGGGTTTGGGAAGCCAGCACAGATGAAGGTGTAACATGGGTGGCTAATTGGAAAATATTATATAAGAGGAAGAAGGGGTAAAAAGTTCAAAAGGTTTAAGAGGTTCAAGAAGTTCAAAAGGTTTAGGCATTCTCCCAATTTATAAAACATCTTCAGCTGTTGAGCAACCTCTTAAACCTCTTGAACCTTTACTTCTTCAGAACCTTGATTTCCACCCTCCTGTTTGTGATCCGGTCTGATTCTGTGACTTCATAGGGGATAATGGGATATTTATTTCCATAACCATCCCATGAGAGCCGCGAGGAATCGATGCCATTGCTCACGAGGTAATCATGTACCATTTTCGCCCGGTTCACTGACAGATTAAAAGTGCGTGTATCTGTATCCAAACCATCTATTGAACCCTGGGCACAGCATACATGGCCTTCAATGGAGATTTCGAGTGAAGGATTATTTTTTAATGCGCTCAGTAGCTCCTCAAGTACGGGTAAAGATCCCGGGAGTAATACGTGCCGGCCTCCATGGAAATTCAGATTTCTTAAAATCAATGTTCTGCCTACCGGTGCAGAAGTATCATTTAATTGTTGAGTAATTGTTATTGCAGGATCCTTTTTTTCCTGAACTTCCACTGGCAAAGGTTTTTGTAAAATAATCTCTACCCTTCGGTTTAGCGCCATTTCCTCTTCATTGCTATTTTCGTTTATGGGTTGCCGTTTACCCATGGCTGTTTCAGATTTTATGCGGTCTGCCGGAATTCCTTTTAAAATAAAATAAGTTTTAACAGATTTAATCCTCTCGCCGGATAACCGGTCATTTAATTCATCACTGCCACGTGCATCACAATGACCCGAAAGATCAATCGAAACAATAGCGGCCGCAAGTATATTTGTATTTATAAAGCTATCAAGTCTTGCTGCGGTGGCTGCGGTGATCTCATCCCTGTTATACTCAAAATAAACCTGCATTTTTTCCTGGCTTTTAACCTTGTTGACCAGCATTGCGGTAAAGAGTATTAGGAAAAGTATTTGTTTCATTTGCATAAAATTTATAAATAATTCCTGGTATAATCTTCAGTAAAACTGAAAATTAAGGAACTCATAACTCATAACTCATAATTCATACCTCATTTAACTTACCTTTGCGCGTTCAAAAAAAGAAGTGCATGATCAGTGTTAATAATATCACGTTGGCGTATGGGAAGCGGGTACTGTTCGACGAAGTAAATATCAATTTTGTTAAAGGGAATTGTTATGGAATAATCGGGGCTAATGGTGCGGGCAAATCAACTTTTCTAAAGATTATCAGCGGGGATATAGAAGCCAACAAAGGGCGGGTAGATATAACGCCGGGAGAGCGGATGGCTGTGCTGAAGCAAGACCACTTTGAGTTTGATGAGGTTACCGTGCTGGACACAGTATTGATGGGGCATAAGAAAATGTGGGACACGATGAAAGAGAAAGATGCCATTTACATGAAAGAAAATTTTAGCGAAGCTGATGGTATGCATGCCGGTCACCTTGAGGCGGATTTTGGGGAAATGGGTGGGTACACAGCGGAAAGTGACGCTGCGACTATGCTTAATGAACTGGGAGTGGAAGACAGCTTGCACCAGGTGCTTATGAAAGATATTGGGGCTAATGTAAAAGTGAGGGTACTACTTGCGCAGGCTTTATTTGGCAACCCGGATATCTTGTTGCTTGATGAACCTACAAATAACCTTGATGTAGCTACAATTTCCTGGCTGGAAAATTTTCTTGCCGATTATGAAAACATTGTGCTTGTTGTTAGTCATGATCGTCACTTTCTCGATGCAGTATGTACCCACGTGTCAGATGTTGACAGGCAAAAGATAAAGACCTACACAGGCAACTATACTTTCTGGTATGAAAGTTCACAACTAGCGGCAAGGCAGGCTACCGACAAGAATAAGAAGACAGAAGATAAGCGCAAAGATTTACTCGAGTTTATTGCGCGATTTAGCGCGAACGCCTCTAAATCGAAACAGGCTACTTCAAGGAAAAAAGCGCTGGAAAAATTAGTTATTGAAGATATCACACCTTCAAACAGGAAGTATCCCGGCATCATCTTTAAACCCGAACGTGAAGTAGGAAATCAAATTCTGAACATTCAAAAGCTCACCAAAAAAGTCGATGGCCGAACATTATTTTCCAATGTAAACTTTGATGTGGTAAAAGGCCAGAAGATTGCATTTATAGGCCGGGACCCGGTGGCGCTCACTACTTTTTTAGAGATCATAAATGGTAAAATGAAAGCCGATAGTGGCATCTACGAATGGGGCACCACGATCACGCCTGCATATTTACCCAATGACAATACAGAATTCTTTACCGGGAAGCTGAACCTGATGGATTGGCTTCGCCAATATGTTCCTGCACATTTTACAGATGTTGATGAAGATTTTCTCCGTGGATTTCTTGGTAAAATGCTTTTCAGCGGAGATGAGATTTTGAAGAAAACAAATGTACTTAGCGGGGGAGAAAAAGTGCGTTGCATGGTTAGCCGGATGATGATTCAGAATCCAAATGTTGTAATGCTTGATGAACCAACAAATCATCTCGACCTTGAAAGTATCATTGCATTCAATGATGGCATGGTGACTTTCCCCGGCATCGTATTATTTACCAC
>JBKJPO010000201.1:0-10139 GCA_046595095.1 Chitinophagaceae bacterium | reverse complement strand
TCCGGTGATTCCTGTGATTAGTGCTTTTTTCATAATATCTCAAATGTGTAAATGAAATCTTTTTTTTTCTTTATCAGCTTGCCTGGATTAAAAAGTTGCCGGGTTTAGCCACAATTACGCTCAAATGTTGATTAAATTTTATCCTGTCTTCTTTTGCCTGAATTCCATAATTATACAGAATAGTACTATTAAAACAGAAATAATACCCGCCCAGAAGGCAAGATTTTCACCCAATGCAACAAGCTTAGGTTCAAATTTAAAAACTATATTATGCTTACCTGGAGGCACAGGTAAACCACGTAAGGCATAGTTTACTTTGATGTGCTCGGTATATTTACCATCAATATAGGCGTTCCAGCCGTGACTAAAATAAATTTGGCTGAAGACAGCAAATTGGTATGTTGATGAATTGGAATTATAAGTGATCTCATCATTCTTGTTCTCGATGAGATTGATCGTAGCAGCAGAATCTGTTCCTGGCTGTTGTGTAATCTTAGTTCTATAAATTTCGTTTGCGAATGCCGTTATCTTCGGATCGAATGCATCCAATGCTTTCATTTCTTCATCAGCTGTTTTTACAAACTTCAGTTCCTTAACGAACCATGCATCACCGAGTGCAAAATCATTTGTAATCGCCTGGGTTTGTTGTGGATTCTGCTGATCAGGAAGAATCACATACTTCATGTTCAGCATGTTGAGCACCGGGAAACTATCTCTTGCCAGTGGATTTGCCGCCCAGGCCTGGATATTCTTCATAATCTGGTTACTTACAAGGTCCTGGTACAAGGATAATTTGGCAGGATGGTACCCACCGATAGTCTTATGTTTATATGAAGCAATGGCATCATTAAAAGAATTTCCAAGATCAGCGGTGAACTGGCCCGAACCTTCGTCCCTGAATGCAAGATTTAAGACCCTGAAATAGCCCGTATCCTGCTTGATTCGTACATCGGCATTATATGGCGCATACGCCACCTCGTAATCTGTGGGTTCAATAAAATTTTCATCAGTCAAATATCTTTTCGCAACACCCATGAGATCAATTGCCGTTAACACTACGAATCCAATGCAGACGAGGAGCGGTTTCACTAAATTCCGCGAGTATAAAACAAGCAATGCAATACCTGCAACCATAAAGGCTATTGTCCTAACAAGATCTGAGAAAAATAAAGCTGACCTGTCTTTTGTCAATGCACTAAAATAACTCCTAACAAAATCTTCATTTCCTCCCTGCATTGCTGATGAAACAGATTTCCTGAATTCGCTTGTAGCTTCGTTTTTAAAATCAGCCATTAAATATGCACCAAGTAACACTACCAGCATTGATGCTGAGATGTAGAGACATTTTTTGGTTAATGACTTCAGTTCTGTTTTTGAAGTATTAAAAATGAATTGTTGTAAAAATATTATGGCCAGTAAGGGTATCGAAAGCTGGGCCATAATCAAGGCCATCGAAGGTGCCCTGAATTTATTGTACATGGGCAAATGATCAAAAAGAAAATAGTTTAATCCTTCAAGATTTTTGCCCCAGGCAAGCACCAACGATAAAATGGTAATGGTGATTATCCACCATTTATGCGGGCTCTTACTCAGGAATGCTCCAAACAGGAACAGTAAACAGATTAATCCACCCATGTACACAGCTTCAGATGGAGGAGGCTGAGGCCCCCAATAGGCTCGTGAACTTTGTAAAAGCTGGTTGGCAAAATCCTGGGGTATGGTGGGGTTATCCTGTAATACCTGTAACACCTGGGGTTCATCGCCAAGGCTCGTTGATGAGCCGCCGCCGAAAGCATTTGGTACCATGAGCGTAAGCGTTTCTGCCTTCCCGTAACTCCAGTGAAAGGCATAGTCTTTATCTAGACCTCCTTTAGTCTGGTTGGTGTTGTCTGCCTGTGTTAGCATGCTTTTTCCTCCTCGCATCGTCTCCAAACCATATTCATATGTCGGAAGCAGGCTATTTGAAACTGTAAAAGCGCAAATCAATGCTATACCCAGTGATATCCCTCCGGATATCATCATATGCCGATATTCTTTTGCTTTAATACAACGGATAATGAATGTCACTACAAGACATAAGATCATCAGGATTGTATAATAAACTATCTGGTGGTGACCCTGTATCATCATTCCTGAAATCATGAGAACCAGCGAGGCACTGCCTATGTAATATCGTTTATCAAATATCAGGATAAGAGAAGCCAGTATTGCCGGGGCATAGGCCATCGCCATCAACTTGGTATCATGCCCCGCTACAATTAATGTTGGATTGTAGGAACAATAACCATAAGCTAAAGCTCCTGCAATACTCAGCCAGGGATTTACACCGAGCACGATGGCAAGAAAATAAAATCCCAAACAGGCGAGGAAGAGGAAATAAACCGGTTTTGGCAGTCCCAGTGTCACAATAGAATTGAAATGAAACACATGAATTCCAAGATCTTTCTGATTATCAAGGACGATCTGGTATGCAGGCATCCCTGAAAACATACTGTTTGTCCACCGTGGGAAATGGCCATATTTATCTTTGTATTCAAAGGATTGTTGAGCCATGGCTCTCCATTGCTGCACATCATGCTGCTTTACTACCTTGCCTTCCAGGGCTGGCTTCGTGAATATAATAGACGAGAGCAGGAAAACGACAACGGCAACGAGATGTGGCAATACGGCTTTGAAGCTGATATTCTTCATTCAACAAAATTCTTTAGATGGCAAAGTAAAAGTTTTATAAGAAGCTGTTCAAATATTTCTCGTTTAACTAATTTAAATGGAGGCATTCAGGTGGAATAATCCTTTATGCATTGATCATTTAATCTTTTGCCGTGCAACAATACAAACAAAAGGGGACCACAGTACCCCGTTATCCCCTGATATCGCGATCAATCCATTCATAACCTTAGCAAATACATTCAATAACGGGTTTGGATAATTTACGTCCCAAAATCCAGCTTTGTACTTCATAGAAAATCCCGAAGGCATGATAATTTTTTCATACTCACTTTTGCTCAATAAATGTTCTGCCCAAACCCCAGTGGCAGAATCACAGGTATTTGAGTGCAGGAAAGGGGGAGGAGTAATGGTTCCTGTTTTTTGAAATTCAGCCATTGCCAGGTCGAAATCTGCCATAGCTTTTCCACGGCTAAGCTTTACTGCTTTGGCCATTAGATCTTTTCCAATTCCTATAATTCGGGTCTTCGCCATTTCCTCTCTTTGAGTAAGAAAATATTTTTTCTCCATATTCCGGTGAATCATAATATGCCTGAGGTGCATTGCAGGATTTTGATAATTTGCAGTTGTGGTGGAATACACGATACAATTTGGGAATGCATTATTTATAGCTTTGAAGAAATATTCAAGATCATAAATATGCTCGATCACATTTCTGGATGCAATGATATCCGGGAAAATATTATCTGCCTTGCAAAATCCTACAAGCTCATCAATATCTCCTTTTATAAAATGAAGAATATTAATACCAAGTGATTTGCAGATTACAAATGCGCTCCTGCACCATTCTTCAAGATGATCGTTATAAAGTACTTTTTTGAAGGGTAATTTAGCAGCAAGCATGAACAATGTTCCCAGGCCTGCACCATAATCAACGAAGACGATCTCATTGATTGGTTTATCTTGCGATTTTAAAGAATCATAAATGATGTGGGCACTACAGCGAAGTGAAAAGATAAGTCTTCCGGAATGGCATTCTTTAAAATAATTTCGACAAAAAGAATCCATGTCAAGGCGATCAACATCTATTGCCCTGATCTGTTTGTAAAGATCATTGGCCTTATCGTTAATCTCCTTAGAAAGATCATCACGTATATCAATAAATTTCTGCGGCTTCTCCATCAAAAAGAGCAAAAATAATGGTTAATTGTTAATGAGGGCCAACGCAACCTTAGCAATCCATATGGACCATTAACAATTATCCATTAGTTCCCAATACCCTGCATTCCACCCTGCACGCCTTCGGCTTCACCTTTCAAATTTTTCCTCTTGAATAGTGAAACGTCAAACTTACCAAACCTGTAATTAAAATTCAAACGCAGAATCTGTGGGTCACGACGGCGTTCACTATTTTGAATGAAGTAGAAATCTTCTGTAGTTGTACTGTATTTTTTTGTACGAAAAACATCATTCATACTCAGACTAAATGATGCTACATTATTTTTCAAAAACTCTTTCCGGATAGCAATATCAACACCATAGTTTGGCTTTATTATACCATTGGCAGTTGCAAGTTGACCTCCACCAAACATGCCGCCTCCACCACCACCACCGCCACCACGACCACCACCGCCGCCCTGGCTAATGGGGATAATTGTTTTACTCTGGTAATCACCGGATAATTGAATGGAAAAGTTTTTTGGTAATTTGAAAGTGTTATTCAGTTTTGCAAAATAACTCAACCTGCTGTTATCAAATCCACCCTGTACATTAGTGCTGTTGATACTCGAGTTATAAAAGTTGATGTTTGAAGTCATATCCCACCAGCTTGCAAGTTTGTTTTTGGCAGTAAGTTCAAGGCCATAAGCGTGTGAATTGCTTGCATTCGCATAACTATTAATGAATACGGAATCGTTGCTTGAAGAATTCGGATTTACATCTTTGAATTGTATCCTCGTAATTAGATCTTGTGTATTTCGATAATACACTGTGCTCAATAGATTATTGCCTTTTCCTAAATTAACCTGGTAAGAAAATTCGATGAGATTAGTGAATTCCGGTACTAATGCCGGGTTACCGCGACTGATGTTTGAAAAATCGATCGAATCAATAAACGGGATGAGCTGAAAAAAATTCGGCCGGTTAATCTTTCTTGAATAATTCAATTGTATATCCTGGTTATCATTTATTTTATTTGATAGAAATACACTTGGGAAAAGGCTGAATGGATATTTGTTATTGAATTCCTGGTTCTTATTCACCAACCTGCCCTTATACTCAGAACTTTCAATCCTCAAGCCAAGCTGGTAGCTAAACTTTTTGACCTGCTGACCAAACGTCGTGTATGCGGCATAGATATTATCTTTAAAATCATAATTGTTGCTGCTACGCGGATTAGTCACATATGCACCAGTGGAAGGATTAAAGACTTTATTATCATTCAATGAAGTGAAATCCCTGAAGTTAGTGCGTACGCCCATTTCCACTTTGATCTTGTCTGTTATCGGGTTCACAAAATCTGTTTGCACTGTTAAGAATCTTGTTCTGCCATTGCCGCTTATCTGCTCCCGTAACATTGGAGTCTTTGGCGTATTGTTTACATTAAAAAACTGTGTCTGGTAAAAATTCGAACTCCCGTTTGTGCTGTAATTGTAATTTGCATCAGCCGTTATTTCCTTACCGGATTTTGCAAAATTATGTTTGTAACTAAAGGTAGACCCATAATTTCTGAAATTAAATGCGCCATCGCTTGTTCTATTGCCGAGTTCTGATGAGAAGTAACCGGGGAGAGTAGTGTCCCTCCGAATATTTAGCCTGTCATCAGAATTGAATGTTCCACGAGCCATTGATCCCGCTATGGTAAAAGTATTACGGTTGTCTACGAAATAGTCTATCCCCATTCTGCCAAAGAGAAAATAGCCTTCATTGATAGGGGCATTCTCTTGCCCGAGAAAGGATTGTCCGTTTCTAAAAAAATCGCGGCGGTCAGAACTTGCAGTACTTTTTGATTTACGTTGGTTGAACATGGTGTTGGCAAAAAGATTGATCTTGCCTTGCTTCACATTTATATCTCCACCAAGTCCAAACTTCAACCTTGAATCCATATTAGCACGCAGACTTCCATTATACCCGGTCTTTCGGGCTTTCTTCAATACAATATTGAGAATGCCTGAACCACCACCCGATGCATCGAATTTAGCTGAAGGATTGGTAATAATCTCAACACTTGAAATAGCATCTGCCGGAATTTGCTCAAGCGTAAGGGTAGTGGGGCGGCCATCAACAAATATTTGGGGAGCTGCATTCCTAAGACTTACATTTCCGTCAATGTCTACATTTACAGATGGTACATTTTTCATAACATCAACCGCAGTTCCCCCCTGGCTGGTGAGATTTTTATCTACATTAAAAACTTTGCGGTCAATGCCCAGTTGAAGCATCCCCCTGTTGGCATTAACTACTACTTCTTCAAGTTGCCTGGTATCTGTTTCTATTTTTATATTACCAAGATCTTTATCTACACCCCTCATCATAGCACTCATATCTCCGCCCATCTTCATTTCAAAGTTTGCTTTTAGTTCAACTTCCTTATACCCGATTGCTGAGACTTTGAGTTTAAAGCTGGCAACAACGGGCAGGTTTTCCAGGCTGAACTCGCCTTTTTTATCCGTAAGCATTCCTGCTACAATTACATCTTTTCTCTTTTTTGTAACCGTATCAAGTTTAGTTTGGAGAAGTTGTACCGATGCAGCTTCCACAGGTCGGTTGTTTATATCAACGATCTTACCATAGAAATGACCCATATTCATATTTTGACCGGCCATGCCTGAACGTCCGGGTTGAGCAAGAAGAGCTGTAGAAGTAAAAATACAGAACAGTATTAAAAAAAATTGCTTCATGATTAAAAATTATAATAAGCTTTACTCTGTGTTAGGCGGCGCAAAGCTCAGTCATTTAATGTTATTTTATATTGTAATTTGTATAAGCGGCATCCCGAAAATTTTCAGCAGTTATTTGGGTTTAAAGCAGGATACCAGGATTTCTTTAAATATTTGAAAAGTATTTCCTATTAAGACGCTTAATTTTCAGGAAACCTGCACCCCGGAGAAATAATTAGAAAGCTGGCAGCATTCCCCGGAAGAAGGTAATTTTTGCTAAGAAGTATTTTTAATTATTTTTGCAGCTCATTACACGGTGGTTGTAGCTCAGTTGGTTAGAGCATCAGATTGTGATTCTGAGGGTCGCCGGTTCGAGCCCGGTCATCCACCCAAAGAAGGCTGTCTTTAAAAGGCAGCCTTTTTTGCTGGTAAAAATATTTCTGCGATCATGCATCTTGCACTACCACCTCCTGCAGTTTCAATATGATGAAGTGGAGAGTGGATCAAGCGGTTCTTTTCTTCAAGGATCGTTCGCTGGTCTTTATCCAGGGCTGTATATGCTGAAGTCGACATGATGATAAGGTCTTCACCTGAATTATTCCTCAGCTGGAGCATGTTCCCGCAGAAATTGTCCAATTGCTGCAAACTGATTTCAATAATTACTTTTCCTGTTTCATTAAGCGATTTTATGAGTAACTGCTTTTCGATTTGATTCCCGATAGCATCAAGGCAAACAACTGCGAAATCCAGCCCAAGACAGAGCATAACATTTGTATGATAAATTGGGAACCCACGGGCATCAGTAGCCGTAAACGCAATTGCCCTGTAACCTGAAATGCTGCAGAATTCATCAAGTACCCTCCCGCTGGTGCGATCAGACAGGCAGGCATACACGATCTTTTTCTGCCTGTCGAGTACCATGCTCCCTGTGCCCTCGAGGAAATGCCCTTGCTCTTCAAAATGAGCCAGGTCGATGAAATTTTTAATTAAAAATTTTTCCTGCAACTTTGAAATTACCTGCGGTTTTCTTTCCAGTCTGCGAATTTTTGCAAACATGGGAAAGAGATAAACATTACCCTCTTCATCAAAGCTTATCCAGTTGTTGGGAAATATGGAATCAGGAGTCGCGGGAAAAGTGGTATCGTCGATAACGGTTAGGGATAGGTTATTTTCTATTAGCAGCGTCACTAAAGAATCAAATTCCCGGGTGGCAGCATCATGAACTTCCTCAATATTTTTCTGAAACTTATTGTTGACAGCTGTTTCGGCATTATAATAAAACAATGCCGGTCGTATCATCATAATGTTTGTTGCCGGAAGCATTAGTGCGTTCTTTTTCCATACGACCGTTCACCGGCCTTAACTGGGATATTCAGGAAATTTTGTCTCGGTGGAATAGGGCAGTTGAAACCTGTATCATAGGCACAGTAAGGATTGTAAGCCTTGTTGAAATCAAGGTCGAGCTTGTTATTACGAATATCTTTTATGAAAAGATCAATATATCGTCCTGCGCCGTAACTTTCTAAACCTGTGGTAAGGTCAGTAAAAGGAATAAAAATATAATCAGCAAATTTCTTTGTATTCATTAGCTTAAGTGATTGATAAACCCGGAGCGAATACAATTTGTTACCCAAAAGAAATTTAACTTTCCCATACACAAAATATCTACTGCTTTTTCCTGAACTGGTCAACATTAGGAAACCTGTGGTATCAATAATCTTTTCGAAATCTGCACTAATATTATAGCTTATATCCGGATTGAAGAAACGCATAAATTTCCTATCCTTCGCCTTTACAACTTCATGGGTGGAAACATATTTGGTGCGGAATGACTTCAGGTGTGAAATATATTCCAAATCAACCTGTGCATGTACTAAGCATGAGGTGAGCAGAACAGCAATGAGTAGAATGATTTTTTTCATAAAATCTAATTCATCATGAGTACGTTGACACTTCTTTGCAGGATATTAAAAGCAATCTCAGCCATCAGGTTTTCTTTGTCCAACGTTGGATTTACTTCAGTAATCTCGAAGCAGCAGATCTTCCTGTTCTGCATAAATTTACTTACAAGATCTTCGGCTTCTCTTTCTCTTAAACCATTGCTCACTGGTGTTCCGGTTCCTTTAGAGATGGTGGAATCAAGACAATCCACGTCAAAACTTACATAAATGTCGGTACAGTCGCCAAGGTATCGAAGTACGGACCTAACTACGTTCTCTGGTCCTTTACGCCTCACTTCGCTGGTAGTGATCACTTTGATATCATATTTTTCAATTAATGATTTTTCTTCTTTTTCAAAGTCACGCAAAGATATAAAGACAATATCTTCAGGTAAAACCTTAGGTGCTATTTTACCAAGGTTCTTCAACAGTTCCCAGGCTTTTTTCGTCTTCTCATCAAGCTCATGAACTTTGCTTTCTTCATTATCTTCTGCCAGCGCTGTGGCCAACGGCATGCCATGCATATTGCCGGTAGGTGTGGTATAGGGTGTGTGCAGATCGGCATGAGCATCTATCCAGATTACACCGAGCTTACTCTTGGGCTTAGCCGCTTTTATTCCTGCTATTGTTCCACCAGAACTACTATGGTCACCACTTATAACTACAGGGAAAAAATTACTTTTTATGGAATCACATACCGCCTTACTCACTCTTTCATACATTGTGGCTACACCATTAATGCGTTTTGCATAAGGAGATTGTATTGGTTCGAAAAGAAGGTTGTTTTCGGGTTCAATTTTTTCCGAAGGGAAATGAACAAAAAAATTACTCATAAAATCCAAAGCTGCTATCTTAATCGCGTCGATACCCAGGCTCGCGCCACGTGTACCGGCACCAATTTCACTTGGAACTTCTATGAGCTTTATATTTTTCATAAAATCAACAATTAATTAATCAGATTGCAGTAGCAGTAGCAGTTATAGTGGCAGTAAGCATGGGGCGAAAATTAAAAAATGCGGCAGTGCAAATTAGCACAGTCAGCCACAACACTCAGTTGCCCACTGCCCCTGCAAACTGCTCCTGCAAACTGCAACTGCAACTGCCCCTGCCTACTCAACTCACCGCTGAATTCTCATTTCAAAACGCTGACCACCACTATTACCTTGCATGTCTTTGATTGGTTTTAATTCAAAATCTTTTGGAACCTCAAATTCTTTATCCTCAATATTTTTCTTAGTATCGATCTTTGTGACCTGGACATTCGATTTCATCCCCCGACGCATTTTTATCTCGTACTCCATAGGGAATCCATTGAGTTTATCGAATCCGCGGGTGGCCCCAGCCATGTTATTGCCAGCTCCAAAACTAAATCCCTCACCCATCTTTACCTCAGGTGCATACCATACATAAACAGAATCTGTTTTGCCGTTTTCCCTGATAGATTTTATCAAAGCCCTTTTACAATCGTATCCTGCGATCTTCTTTGTTTCTGGAAGTTCCTCAATCGAATTCGAAGGAATCGTATATTTCTGATTGTTAGTACCGGTTAATGAATCCATTCTTTTTTTGCGATCAAGTTCATCAGCTTCAGTACTAAAAAAACCACGCTTCGTGCCCATGGCTTCAATCAGGGTGGTTGTAGTTTTTGTTTTCT
>JBKJPO010000075.1:0-3329 GCA_046595095.1 Chitinophagaceae bacterium | reverse complement strand
TTTAAACATTCCCCGCCTACCTCTTTATCGCTCTTTACCATCATGGTGACTGACAGCCCGACTTTTGCAAGGAACAATCCCACGCTCAACCCACCTGACCCGGCGCCTATGATAATGATGTCAGATTTATTACTATGATTTTTTTTGGGCAAGGCAACTTTATTTTGAAATTTACAATTTGTGTTTGCTGATTAAACTTTGTGAACATTCAACATTTGCTCCTGTTGAGATATAACCCGGTTTAGCACTTTACATTTTCTTCATCATCGCACAATCTGGACCGAAAATATGCCCTTTTTAACCATAAGAGATTATTCCAACTTTGCTCTTTTTGTCAATTCGTAACCGTTGATTTGGGTGTTTGTATTGGTTACTTTCGGATACCTAAAGTAACTTCCCTTGATTGACATTTGTTTCAGGGGAATGGACAACATAATAGCAACAAGTTTTAGATTTATTCTGTCAACATGTGTAAATAAAAGAAAACTATTTACTTTTTCTGACTTCCGCCAAAAAGCGACCTTCACCAAAACAAGACTTAGCTAAAATAAAAGATCAGGGAGTTATTAAATTTTATCATAAATATTTTTTTACATCAAAAATTTTGGAGATTTTTTTGCTGCTTTTAAAATGCAAAAAAAAAATTTACCTTAATTTACCTTAGTCATTCTACTGATTAGCGCACAAATCCAAAATTTATCATTACTGATTATTTTTATTTGATGTTATTATGCTTCAGGAACTGATCATACTTCTTCTTAAATTCCTCGTATTTGTAACTGCCATCAACAGGCTCTTCCTTCTTTGATGCGGCCTTATCTACCAGTTGATAATAGGCCTGTGGAAATTCATCAGTATAAATTCCCGGAAGCAGGCCAATTCGGTTAAAACCCACATAAAGAGAAAACAATAAGAAGAGGGAAATAATGATGATCGAATGGTCTTTAAATTGTGTGACCAGTTTTAAAGCAGAAACATTTTCACCATCAACCATCAAATCCTTTTTAAAAAATGCTGTTATTATAAAACTCAATAATAAAACTAAAGCTCCTGCACCTGCGAATTCTCCTATTTTTGGCGCAAACAGAGTGAGTACCAGGGATAGCAGGAAAAGTATTATGCTTAAATGAAAAATGAGTACAAGTGTTGCGAGTAACCTGTTTTGGGGGTGAAAATATCTGAAACGGGTTATCATTTTCCGCAGGAAAACCAGCACCAGTAATAATCCTGCTCCCACAAACAATAGTTCAACATAAGGGAAGTGTATATAGAAAACCCTGAGCCCAAATATGAATGAAAGTAAAAAAAGACAAGCTGGTTCTATTAATGAGTACACATCTCTTTTATCTTTTGTGCGTAATACAGAAATAAACTCAAGCAGGAAAACCAATGCAAATAAAAAGGCCACTCCCCCCATGATCTTTAAACCATAACTATTTTGTGCCATGGAAGCGAAGGCCCCCATCATGAGAAGGATAAAAAGTAGATAGTATATCGAATTATATTTTTTCATCAAATCGGTAAGTAAAATATATAATTGAAATCATGTGTTAAGAATCTATCCATAGCACTCCATCTGGATTGCTCATCGGCTGTTTCTTTTTTACGGCAAGCCTGCCATACAATGAATGCCCTGGCAATTAACTCTTCTGTTTCTGTTAAGGTAGAAGGTATTGCCATTTTAGCCCGATAAAAATTACCCTCCTCCGCAACGCCGAAGACCCTGCTGCTGATGCCTTTGAATTTATTGTCTTCGATTATTTCATAGAGGACCTCATCAGATAAAGCATTTAGTTGCCTGCCTCCCATCCGGGACATCAGTAAGATCAGATTAAACCGGAAATCTATTTGCTCGCTAGAGCCAAAATTAAATTGTGAATAATTAATATCTCTTGATTTAGAATATACTGAGTCAAGATAGTCAAATGCAGCAGGGTCATTTTTGCTCATATAAAGCTTTTCAGCCATGGAGATATAGGCAAAGGCTTTTTCATGCTCTTTTTCAAATTTTTCGGCTAATGCAACCGCTTCTTTGTGTTTACCGGCCTGTACAAGGTTTACACACAGTTCTTTCAACTGATTCAGAAAAAATGTTTTTTCCAAATATTCATACTTATCACGGGAAGCGGCAAAATTTTCTTTATCAAATTTCTCATAATACTTTAGTCCTGCATTCACATCTTTCCGGTCAAATGAACGGTTGGCCAATATCAGGCTGATCAGGTTATGATCGAGCATTTTCCCCTGTGGGTGTGTACCTGTTAATTCTAATATTCGCATGAGTGTTTCATCACTTATAGGGTAGGTATTGTCGAAAGTTGCCGCATCTATCCAGGGCTCTACTTCAAATGCCTTTGCGATCCAGAAATGAATCAGTGCCGGATCATCGGGGGCAGTGTACAGTTCCCCGAACAAATTATTTTTATCTAAAAATTTAAAGAAGAGTTCAGAATGATAGGTCTGGCTGAACCATCCCTCCATATAATCCGGGTAGATAAACAAATGCCGGCGTTTAAAATTTTGTTGTCTCACACCGTCAGTAAAATAGGGCAGGGTAACAGGTACCGATTCTTCAAGAAAATTTTTCTCAACCAGTCTGTAATGAACAAGGGATTGCTGTAGAAGCTTATCGAGGGTATCCATTTCAATTTTTTGTCCCCTGTCATATTGATATTTATGGTTGAATACGGCTCTCCGCTTTTTATTCATCGCCAAAAAATAATTTTTTTCCGAGGGCTCATTAATACCCGAGATCACCTGCTCATAATCATCGCTTAGGGCATTGAAGATTTCCCGCTTGCCCAGGCATAGATTAGGGAAAAAATAACCTTTATATGACCTCATGATATTTTTTGAAATATTCACCCGGTATAAATGACTGATGTATCCGGCACGGATTACCGAATTGCGGTAAATGGTAAGGGGGGTATTGGCCGTATAATGCGCTCCCAGCCATTTAACAATGTGCCCTGCTTTTTCGCGGTGTCCAAATTGGTAAAATATAGCCAGGATATTATTGTAGTTATTAAAGAGGCTGCCCGAAAAATAATCATTCTGACCGGATTGCCTGATGGTTTCAAAACACCGGATCACATTGGAGGTATCACCCAACACCGCGTACAAACTGGCAAGGGTATGATAACCGCCATTAAAATCATTGGGCGTACGTCCATTGATCTCATAACTTCCTTTTGGATAATAAGTACCGAAAACGTTCATACCGGTACTATCCTCAACCGGCGAGATCAGGGCCAGCATGCTATCCACCCTTTCTTTCGTCACCTCACCAAATGTCAGCCATTGCTGTATCCCATAATTCAATTCGATAG
>JBKJPO010000026.1:0-17380 GCA_046595095.1 Chitinophagaceae bacterium | reverse complement strand
GTTGTTGATTGCAACACTTGTGTTTGGCGTTGTATTTATCATTTTACAGGTAATTGGATTTTCACAGATGTGGAATCGGGGACTGACTTTGACAAAGAATGTTTCAATTTCATTCCTATACCCGATTATTGGACTGCATGCGTTGCATGTAATGGGAGGAGTGATAGCACTTGCGGTAATGTTCTTTAGGGGATTCAATAAGAGTAAAAGAAATTATAGTTCAATACCAGTTGAGATCGTATCAACTTACTGGCATTTTGTAGACTTTCTCTGGATCTACCTCTTGATTTTTTTAGTGTTGATCCGTTGACTGATAGAAAGAATAATATAAAATTGAGATAACTATTAAAGTATCGTAAATGGCAACAGCAGCAGTACAAACCACTACCAAATGGTGGAGTGGTGGTAAGAGTCCATTCAACCTGAGTTATGGCAAACTGATGATGTGGTACTTTTTAATGAGTGATGCTTTCACTTTTGGGGCATTCCTCATTTCTTATGGTACCATTCGTTTCAGTGTGAATTTTTGGGCTGACCCAAACCAGGTATTTAATTCGTTTCCATTTGCAGGTCATGCAGATCTTCCACTTGCGTTTGTAAGTGTGATGACATTTATTTTGATCATGAGTTCTGTTACAATGGTGCTTGCTGTTCACGATGGGCATCACATGAATAAAAAAGGAGTTGAAAAATGGTTGCTTTGGACGATACTTGGCGGAATTGCTTTTCTGGGTTGCCAGGCCTGGGAATGGACACATCTTATTACAGGTCAACACGAAGTATTAGCAGAAGGGGTATTGCAACAATGGGGTACAACGGTTAGCCATAATCCCTGGGGACCGGAAGTAATGCATAATGGTAAAGAAGTTGCAACACCGGGTCCGATTGCCTTTGGCGGATATTTCTTTGGAATAACAGGCTTTCATGGATTTCATGTGTTCTCGGGTGTGGTGATAAATCTTGTGATGTATGTGAAATGCAGGCTTGGACATTTTGATCAGCGGGGTCATTACGAAATGGTAGAGAAAGCGGGTCTTTACTGGCATTTTGTTGATCTTGTATGGGTATTCGTATTCCTTTGTTTCTACCTGATTTGATTTTTATAAACTATCAATAACGAATTAATAAAATTATATGTCGGCACAAAGCACCTCAGCAGATATAACACTTCACCACGATCCCCCCGGCACAACCAGGAGAATATGGAAAACATTCTGGATACTGTTGGTTGTAACTACAATCGAAACATGTCTTGGCCTAGCCATTCATTTTATGCACATGGAAGGAGGCCTGGCATTGATGACCAAGATCGTAATCATCATCCTGACTTTGCTTAAAGCATTTTATATCGTTTCTATTTTCATGCACCTCGGGGATGAAATTCGCAATTTTATAATGACCATTATTGTTCCACTGATGCTTTTTATCTGGTTCATCGTTGCATTTCTATGGGATGGAGATAGCTGGAAAACGATGCGAAATACCGATGCAGGGAGCAGGCCCGATACCGAGAAAGTTGAAAAGGAAAAAGCGGCTAAAGAAAAAGGTGAGAAGGATTAAACCCGTAGTATAATAATTCATTCTTAAATACATTTATTAGCCATCCGGAAAAGGTGGCTATTTTTTTCTAAAAAAAACACATGAATA
Organism: Chitinophagaceae bacterium; assembly: GCA_046595095.1. Lineage (GTDB taxonomy): Bacteria > Bacteroidota > Bacteroidia > Chitinophagales > Chitinophagaceae > Ginsengibacter. The sequence continues at coordinate 15,733 of JBKJPO010000026.1, read as the reverse complement.
AGAAAGCAATATTCGCATTAGTACTAGCGGTTCTTATACCGGTGATCTGCTATGTACTAGTGAAATATTATAGTGATAGATCAGTTCATATGCCGCCAAGATATTTTTACGATGATGTTATTGAAACCACTAAGCGTGGGAAGAAAATTTCAGATACTGTCTGGCATAAGCTAAGCAACATTTCCCTTACTAATCAGCTTGGCAAAAAAGTCACTTTCGACGATGCTAAAGGAAAAATCATTGTTCTGGATTTTTTCTTTACCAGGTGCCCTGGTATTTGCCCTAAGCTCACAAAGGCAATGAGAAGAATGCAGAAAAGTTTTGCAAAAAATGACAGCATTGTACAATTTATCTCGGTAAGTGTGGATCCTGAATATGATTCTGTGAAACATTTGAAGAATTTCGCTGACCGATATGAAGTAAATCATGATACCTGGTGGTTGGTAACGGGGGATAAAAAAGAGATTTACGATTTTGCGATTAAGGAGATGAAAGCAAATATTGCGGATGTAAATGTGGATACAGCATTCGTTCACACGGAAAAATTTTTCCTTATCGATAGAGACAGGGTTATACGCGGATTTTATGACGGACTTGATTCGTTATCGCAAGCCCGGCTAGCCAGGGATATTCCATTACTAATGCTCGAAAAAAATAAGAAACGTACATTTAGAGAATTCCTAAAAGACCTATTCAACAGGAGCTAAATTTTGTTTCTGATAAATACAACTGTTTTGTTTTATGCTCAATGTAACAATGACAAAAAATGACAAGCGGGCAAAAATCCTGGTCTGGATATTTTCTATAATCGTTTTCCTTGCCGTTACCGCACTTTCAAGAATAAAACTGGAAGTGAACCTTGGTTTCGATTCACATCTCTTTGCAAAAGCGAATGCTATAATTAATTCGGTAGTAGCTATACTGCTTATTGCAGCATTAGTAGCAGTGAAACAAAGAAGGCTTGTATTGCATAAGCGGTTAATGTTGACAGCGATATTTCTCTCGTTTTTATTTCTGCTTTCATATATCTGCCATCATTTATTTACTGGAGAAACAATGTATGGAGATCTTAATCACGATAATATTATAAGCAATGCTGAAAAGTCGGCTGCCGGAAGTATGCGGATGATTTACTTTCTCATACTTTTTACGCATATACCTTTGGCAGGAATAATATTGCCATTCATTCTTTTCACTGCCTACCGTGCTTTGATTGGGGAATATCAGCAGCATAAGAAAATTGCAAGAATTACCTGGCCAATCTGGTTTTATGTAGCGGTGACAGGTGTAGTGGTTTATTTTATGATATCTCCTTATTATGGATGATCTTGAATTAATCAGGTAACTTTCTAAAAAGTTCATTGACAAATGTTTTTTGTCCCTCTTTAAAAATATTTACGCAGTTAAAATTTATTATTATGCCTTTGGGTGCTTCAAGGAGTTTCATATAAGTAATTAGTTGCGCCTCATGGATAGGCAAAATTTTATCTACAGATTTTAACTCAACCGGGAATATATTTTCAACAAAAATATCGCATTTCAATTGAGCATTTACCATTTCATTCTTATACTCAACAGGGATATCCATTTCACAACAGAAATCAATATCCCTTAAATATAACTCGCGCACCAGGCATTTGTGATATACACTCTCCAGTAAACCCGGGCCTAATATTCTATGCACTTCAATGGCAGCGCCTAATACCATATAGGTTAGATCGTTAAAATATTTTTTGGTCATTCCTGATTTTTATCATGATAGTATTAATCTAGCGTTTCACCACTTGGGAATATAATATAGAAAACGTAGTCAATTGTTTCACCACATAGGAACATAGAAAACATAGTTAATTGTTTCATCAAATAGGACCATAGAAAACATAGTCAATTGTTTCACCACATAGGACCATAAAAAACATAATATGCTCCTGGGGCTCAAAAAAGGAAATTATCTCTATGTTTTCTATATTCCTATGTGGTGCAAATTTCTAAACAATCACAATAAGAAACAAGTGGTTTTCCCCATAGAATTGTGGGGTGATGCAAATAAGTGGTGGCAAATCTTTTAAATATCCAATTCAACTACCGGGTCCCAGAATTTTTTTTCAAATTCCACTACCTCGTCTCCCACTACGAAAACTTTTTCTCTATTCAAGAGTCTTTCCATTTCATTCTCATTCTTAAAATGGGCTTTACCTGAGAGCAGCCCATTTTTATTTACCACCCTATGAGCCGGAACTGTCGGAGTTATTCTATGTGCTCCATTCATTGCCCAGCCTACCATTCTGGCAGACATCTTAGCTCCAAGGTAATTTGCTATGGCCCCATATGATGTTATCCTACCTTTAGGAATTTGGCGTACAACATCATAGACATTTTCAAAAAAATTGTAGTCTTTACCGTTAGCTGCTTTTCGGGGAAGAGGAATCCTGGGAGGGGGTGTTGAATTGCTTTTGTTTTTTCTGGCTGGCATGATGCTTCAAAGATAATATTCTACTGCGGGCGGGCTCAGGAACATTTATATATTCAAAGGGACAATGTCTGCAAGCATTACCACAACAGCTACCCCGCTCCATATGGTACTTTTCTGTGAGCACCATCAAGCCATCTTCATCAAAATAATAATCTATGTTTTGGACGAGGTTACGAGGCATGGGTTTCGATTAAAACGATTAAAACGGAAAGGCATCGAAAGGTTTAATCGGTTAAAACTTTTAAAACTCTTTTATGGGTTCGTTAAACCTATTTTCGTTTTGATGCCTGTTCAGTATCTGCTTTAATATTTTATCTTTATCAACAAGAATGCCAGTCAATTTGAATGCAATATAAAAAACCCTTTTGCTTTGCGCAATATCAAGGCTCTCGTAATGGGTCTTAATTTTTAGATCCTTATGAATTTTTATATCGGAGTATACATCATCTATGTCGATTACCAGGGGCAATTCATACAGATCAAGTACCAGTTTAGTAAAATTGTATAAATCTGGTGAATCGGTTTTTAGATGAATCACTCCCTCCGGGTGTAGAAATTTTTTGTATAAGCGTAAGAATAGGGGATGAGTAAGTCGCTTCCGGGCGCGCTTTCCTCTTAGTTGTGGATCAGGGAAGGTGAGCCAAATGGCGGATACCTCATTGTTTGCAAAATAATGATCAATCATTTCGATCTGACTTCGAAGAAAAGCCGCATTATAAAGATTTTGCATGATACCGTTCCTTGCCCCTACCCAAAGCCGATTCCCCTTTATATCCACGCCTATAAAATTATTTTCCGGATATAGCCCGGCAAGTCCAATAGTATACTCACCCTTACCACAAGCAAGTTCAAGAATAATGGGATGATCGTTTCCAAAATGAGCATTCCAATTACCCTGCATCCCCGTCGGATATTCCAGAACGTTAGGAAAGGATTTAATTTCTGCAAACCTTTCCAGCTTTTTTTGTGCCATTTACCAAAAATACAACAGCATTTCTTTGAACAGTAGTTTTTGTGTTAGTATAATATACAAATGTTGGAATCACCCAATTTCAGATGTTGGTGAAATTTTTTCCAGCCTCATAATTAACTAAATCACTTCATACAAAAAAGAGATCCAGAAAACGGAAGTCTGAAAACTATCTTTTACCAAAATTTTCAACCTGTCAACAACTTAATTAAGGGAGCTACTATTTACAAGATATTGCTGAATTGCATCATGGGGAGAAGTAGCTGAAATATTAATAATTTCCCCATGTTAACTTTGGATACTTATGAACCAGACTGCTTGTAAATCCCTAAAATAGTTATCCAAAGGAGAGGATGATAAAGTTTTTAACTAAATATGTACCCTAATACTATACCCTGTACATAATATAAAACCCTTACAAGATAATTCCTGTAAGGGTTTTATTTAATTGCTGTAGAGGGAGGGTTCGAACCTCCACGGAGCAGTTAGCTGTAGCACAAAGTTCAGTGGTCGACCCTGGTCGATCCGGTATTACTACCGAACCGGCTCTATACTACGTTTATCCTGTGATCTCCACCCCCGAGACAAGAGGGCATGTCTGCCAAAAATTCCATCACTCCACAGTGTTTTTTAAAGAGCTTTCAACCTAAATAATTCAGTTGACATAGCAAATCTAACAAGATTTCCAATTCCTTAATAATATTTCAATTTAAATTTTGAAAATTTAGACAAAATTTAATAAATTGCAAGTATTATTGAATTAATACAAAAAACTATATTAAATGGCAGCCAAATTGAATCTTGACAAATTAGACCTCCAAATCATCCATGAGATGCTTGATAATGCTGAAATTTCTTACGCCGAACTCGGAAAAAAATTGTTCGTGAGTGGGGGAACTATTCACGTGCGCATCAAGAAACTCCAGGAAGGCGGAATAGTCAAAGGTACAAGAATGAATGTGGATTTAAAACAACTTGGGTATGATATTACTGCCTTTGTTGGAATCTTCCTTGAGAAAAGTTCTTTGTATGACTCAGTGGCTAAAGACCTGAAAAGAATTCCAGAGATCACCCGGCTTAATTACACAACCGGGAACTATAGCATGTTTCTTGAAATCGTTTGCAAAGATATTAACCAGCTGCGCTTTGTACTTCACGATGAACTACAAAAGATCAAGGGCATTGAAAGAACAGAAACTTTTATTTCTTTGGAAGAAGGATTCAATAGAAATGTACAGGTTGTTCAACAGGTTTAATTAATAAATCAACTCACTCCGGTTGTAAACTATTTCACAAGACATTTAGTTCACCAAGAGCTGTAGTCTTTGTGAGCTTCAAAAAAAATGCAACTCAAAATATAAAAGGGGACTTCAAATCAATCCTGTTGCAAAAAAAAATCTTCTATTCCGTTTTTTATTGATTTCACTCAATGTAATTATTAAGCCTGGGTAAATTAGACTGTACTTTGTCGAACATCCAACGCGTCTCTGAGACCATTGCCCAGGAGATTAAACGCAAGAACAAGCAGCATGATAGCAATGCCTGGTGTAAGTGCAAGCATTGGATTGTTGGTGATAATGAAATTATAATTTTCTTTAATCATAAGGCCCCAGCTTGGTTGGGGTGGCTGCACTCCTACTCCAAGAAAACTTAGACCAGCTTCAATAATAATTGCTGTTGCAAAATTGGAAGCTGCGATAACTATCACCGGGCCGATCACATTTGGCAGAATATGCCGGGCAATGATCCTCGCATCTTTTAACCCCAGCGCCTTTGCAGCCTGTATGTATTCAAGCTCCCGGAGTGCGATAACCTGTCCCCGGATTATCCTGGCAACAGTTACCCACATCGTTAACCCAACGGCAATGAATACCTGCCAGAAACCTTTTCCTAACGCAAGCGTAATTCCAAAAACGAGCAATAATGTGGGGATACTCCAGATCACATTGATTAACCACATGATGATCTCATCCACCCACCCCCTGAAATAACCGGCAATTGCTCCCAGTAATATTCCGATAGTAAGTGAAATGATTACAGTAATCAATCCAACGGCAAGGCTTACACGCACACCAATTATCAGCCTGCTTAGAATATCCCGGCCAAACCGATCAGTTCCAAGCCAGAAGGTTTTTGTAACAACAAGATTATCCAGCTCATCGTTATTCCTTCCGGTTAGTAAACTTATAGCGTAAGCCTGGGTAACTGTTGTATCCTCGTCTACATACTTTTGAACAATGATGCTGTCCCCTTTTTTTATTTGACTTGTTATAGGTATCCAGGTATATGGATCTTCCTGTCCGGAAACCAGGCGAAGTATAAATCCTACATTGTCTACTTTTTTTTCTTTTTTAATCCTGAGAAAAATTTGTTTGTAACCAGGTTTCTTTGCCTGTATCTCTACGCTCTGCCTGTCGGCATTTGGAGTGTGGTCAGGTGCAATTAAATACGCAAAGACAGCGATTATCACCGCTATTAAAATGATGCCCAGGCCAGCAAGTGCAGTTTTCTTTTTTTTTAGTCTCTTCCAGATCAATAGCTGTTTTATTTTTTTGCTGCGGAATAGATTGTTATTTCACTTTTCTGCCTTTCCATCGGTAAGTTCCAAATCTACCAAGCCAGCCCGCAATGATGGTATATAAAATATGAAAAGGCTGGGCGGCCGGAAACCACCAAAGTAACTTTCTTTTTCCAAAAAACGTTGCAACCGGGTAGAGGTAAAACAACTCGACTATTGTTTTTACCACTAATAAGCCCAGGAACCAATACAATGCAGTTATGGAAAAAATCCCTGCAATACCCAATACCAGGAACCATACATTGAAAGCATAAACAAGCATCAGAACTATAACCAGTTTTTTTTCCTGGTACTTACCGGTTTTACTTGCCCAACGGATACGTTGATTAAAAAATGAACTGAGCGTAGGCATAGCGTCTGTATTAACTATAGCCTTATTTGATTTCAGATAAAATACTTCGCCAGGAAAAGACTTCTGGATTTTATGCATCAGCAACATGTCATCGCCGCTGGCAATATCATCAATACCTTCAAAACCATTTACTGCATAGAACACTGATTTTTTATAAGCCAGGTTTGCTCCATTACACATGGCATAAATCTTTCTGTATACCGATGCACCCGTGATTCCCTGCAGTGTCATGAAATCAAGCGACTGGAAAATGGAGAGAAAATTTTTTTCCTTGTGATAAGCAACCGGAGCAGCAATGAAGGAAGCATCATTTTCAGAATAAAATGCTGCAATCGTACTTAACCATGCGGGAGGAACAATACAATCCGCATCAGTCGTAATTACCAGTTCACCTTTACAATTATCAATAGCCAGTTTTATTGCTATTTTTTTGTAAGAATTCAACCTGGAATTTATATGCTCACTCAACTTCAACACTTGTACATTTGCCAGTTTAAAATCCTGTACAACTTTTACCGTGGCATCCTCTGAAAAATCATCTGCCACGATCACTTCGTAGAAGGCCTTTGGGTAATCCTGTTTCAGAATACTTTCTATACATGTCGGGAGATTCAATTCTTCATTTCTAGCTGGGATGATTACACTGATGTAAGGAAGCGAATTTACCACATGGGCATTGCCCGGTTTGTATTCGGGAGCTTCGATCCAACTCTGGCGGTAATAGATAATAAGCAAGGAGTAAACAACCAGTAGAAATATAGCGATCGAGATGATTAACATAGTTGAGTAGGCTAATGAACAGCCGCATTTACCGGCAAACTTTAATGTTTTGTTTCTCCAGCTAAGTACTTATTCCCTTCAAAAATAAATTTTTACGCTGCAATAAAAATATTAACTTTGAATAGTTGCTTAAACAACTATATGCCAGACAACCAATTTAAAAGAGGGGAACTTTACAGCTTTATAACCGGGAAAGCTTCGACGGCGATAGCGAGGAGGTTACAGAAAAATTTTAAGCAAGCCTCAATTGACATTACCATTGAGCAATGGAGCGTGTTGTACCACTTGTGGAAGCAGGATGGACTTAGCCAGCAGCAACTTTGCGATGCCACATTCAGGGATAAGCCTAGTATTACAAGGCTTGTTGATAATCTTGAAAAGCAAAAGATGGTAAAACGTGTTCCATCAAAAGCTGATCGCCGGATAAACCTGATCTACCTTACCAAAGAAGCGCAGCAATTAGAGGAAAAAACAATGGAGCTGGCAAACCAGACTTTAAACGAAGCCCTTGTAGGGGTTTCAAATGGCCAGATAGAGATCGCCAGGGAAGTATTACAGATTGTATACGATAATCTGAAATGAGTAAATCGTACCCGCGAAATGGTTGATAGAATCTATTAAATAAATGATCACTTCCAAAACCTATTCAACAAATATTTCAATCAATAAAGATGAATCCTACAAAATCCACTGCACTCTTAAAAGGCGGCGAATGGCTAACCAGGGAAAGTAATGCTTTCGAAACATATACACCTGAAGATTTTAATGAAGAGCAGGTGATGGTAAGAGAAATGTGTGTGCAGTTCTTACAAAGTGAAGTATATCCTGTACTTGAGCGGATCGATAAAATGGAAGCGGGGCTTATGCCTTCACTCATGCAGAAAGCAGGCGACCAGGGATTGCTTGGTTCGTCGATTCCCGAAGAATTTGGTGGCTTAGGCAAGGATTTTATAACATCAACTTTAGTAAATGAAGGCCTTGGCGGAGGATATTCGTTTAGCGTAGCCATTGCTGCACACACGGGTATTGGCACGTTACCTATTCTTTATTTCGGCACTGAAGAACAGAAACAAAAATACATTCCAAAGCTCGCAAGTGGAGAATGGAAAGGAGCATACGGTCTAACCGAACCAAATAGTGGCAGTGATGCATTAAGCGCTAAAACAACCGCTACGCTTTCAGCAGATGGAAAACATTACCTGATAAATGGACAGAAATGCTGGATCACTAATGGAGGCTTTGCTGATGTGTATACCGTATTTGCAAAAATTGATGGTGATAAATTCACTGCATTTATTTTAGAGCGCGGAATAGAAGGATTTACCCAGGGTCCTGAAGAACATAAAATGGGTATCAAGGGCTCTTCAACAGTTCAATTGTATTTCCAGGATTGTAAAGTTCCTGTAGAGAATTTACTTGGGGAAGCTGGCAAGGGCCATATAATTGCTTTCAATATACTCAACATTGGTAGGCTTAAGTTATGTGCCGCTGCCATTGGCGCTTCAAAAATGGCGCTTAGCACTACGATTAATTATGCAAATACCAGGGAGCAATTCAAAACCCCAATTGCTAAGTTTGGAGCTATACAACATAAACTTGCTGAGGCTGCAATAAAAACCTATTGCGGGGAGAGCGCATTATATCGCACCGGGAAATGGATCGAGGATAAGAAGACTGCATTACTTGAAGAGGGAAAACCCTACCATGAAGCATTGCTTGGTGCAGCAGAGGAATATGCTATCGAATGTGCGATATTAAAAGTACATGGCAGCGAAGTACTCGATTTCGTAGTTGACGAAGGGGTACAGGTACATGGTGGAAATGGTTACAGTGACGAGTACACGATAAGCAAGGCGTATAGGGATTCAAGGATAAACAGGATTTACGAAGGTACTAATGAGATCAACCGTTTGCTGTCGGTAGACATGTTATTGAAAAGGGCATTAAAGGGAAAGCTGGATCTCATGGGGCCTGCCATGGCTGTTCAGAAAGAGTTGATGAGTATCCCGGAATTTGGCAGTGGCGATGATGAAGGCAATTTTCTTGAAGAAAAGAAATCGATCGCCCAGATGAAAAAAGCCATCCTGATGACTGCCGGGGCGGCAGTACAAAAACTTATGCAGAAGCTACAAGATGAACAAGAAATTTTGATGAACATAGCCGATATGATCCTCGAAACATTTGTTGCTGAAAGCACTTTGCTCAGGGTAATGAAATTGGTTGATAAACAAGGCGAAGCAAGTTCACAGATCCAGGTTGATATTATGCATTGTGCTTTGAATGATGCACTGGATCGCATAAATAAATCAGGGAAAGAGGCAATTAATGCATTTGCCGAAGGCGATGAACAAAGAATGATGTTATTGGGTTTAAAACGGTTTACAAAGTCACCCCCATTTAACAGTAAAGATGCAAGACGCAGGATAGCGGGCAAACTAATCTCCGACAACAGGTACAATTTGTAAGATTAACAATAAGCCGTTTAGAAAGTCCTGTTGAAAAGCAGGACTTTTTATTTATTGGTTTAATTTTATAGAAGATCCACTTGCACATGAAAAATATATTAATCCTGCTTGTTATTTTGGTAATATCTCCTAGCTGGATTTTGCTCGCCCAGGAAATTACTCTGCCAGCGATATCAACATTAAAAACCCAGGAGGACCTGGAACGGACCAGCGGGGACCTGGTGAATGCGGCAAACTGGCTCGAACATACGCCTTTAAATACGGCCATGGATAAACGAAAAGAGGTAGAGCGGTTTGTTTTCATGTGGATCTCGGCATCTAAAAAAGTAAATGTTGAGATGAATAGCAAGATCCTTGATTTGGATGATAAAAATCCAGGCCTGGTGATGATATACACTTCTTCTGCAGCCAGGTACCTTATACAGAACAAGTCATCTGATACGAAGACCGGGCAAATTGCAGCTTTAAAGACCATCTCAAATATTTATAAAAATTCCAAAGACATCATCAAAGACAAAAATCTCAATGAGCTGGTGAAAGCAGAGAGGAGAGGCAAAATCAAACAATGGCTTGTACATCATTGATGGTTAATGGTAATAATGAGGAACCACCTCCTGGTTATCATTTCAGTAATAATTTAAGCATCATAGTTTTTTTTTGCAGAACTTTATTTTCAAAAAAACGAGGATGCGTTATTGCCTTTATTTATTCCTGGTATTTTTTTCTGCTAACTTAAAAGCCCAAAAGGGGGATGAAAATTTTTTCATGGCCCGTAGCACAGGGTCATTGGCATTTCTGGAATATGGAACAGGAGATGACAGGCTGGGTGGCGCAAAAATGAGTTATATCGATAGCAATGTATTATTGAAAATAATCGACAGTTTCAAGACTGATTATATTGTGAAGCTTTCGAATTACCACACAGCATATATTGATAAGCAAAGTATCAGGCCAACTCCATCAAACTTTATATTAAAACCGCAATACTTAAGTACAAGCTGGAAACTCAGTGGTAATGATACATTCGACGTGCTTACAATTGGACTCGATGAGAAACTGCCATACCGGAGCGTCCAGCAGATTAATCCTTCAAGAATTGCCGTGGATATTTTTGGCGTATACAGTAATACAAATTGGATAACACAACTTCGGAGTGCTAAAGAAGTAAAGAATGCCTGGTATGAACAAGTTGAAGAAGATGTAATGCGGATTTTTATTGAATTAAAACATCAGCAACACTGGGGACATAGCATTTTCTATTCAGGCAACAGGCTTACGGTAAAGGTAAAACGACAACCCACTAACCTTTCCATCAAAAACCTCACCATCGCCATAGATGCCGGGCATGGCGGAGATAATAGCGGCGCCAGGGGCGTATCGACACAGGTTCTTGAAAAAAATTATACTATTCTTTTTGCAAAAGAACTTCAATCATTGCTTAGAAGGAAAAAAGTAAAAGTGCTTATGACGCGTGAAAAAGATACAGCCTTGTCGATGGCAGAACGTGTGGAGATGCTTAAACTATTAAATCCTGACCTGCTTATCAGCATACACCTTAATTCTGCAGGCAACGAAACAGTGAAGGGTGTGAGTACCTATTACCGTCACATTGGGTACAAGCCACTAACCGTTGCCGTCCTCGACAAAATGCTTGAGTTGGACTTGAACGAATTTGGCAATATTGGGGCTTTCAATTTTTCATTGAGTGGTCCAACAGATTACCCAAACTGTCTTGTGGAAGTGGCATTTCTTAGTAACAGGGAAGATGAAAAGAAAATTATTGATGCAAAATTCCATAAACAAGTTGCTGAGAAAATTTATAAAGGCATACAAGCATGGTTGAAAGATGTTAAACAAAATGAAGCTGAATAAGATCTTATAAATTTTTCAATCCGTACAAATTTATTACTGGATTTCTCTGTGGTTCTCCGTGCACCTCCGTGGTTCTCCGTGTCATAAAAAATATTTCACAAGGAACCACGTAGTTAGGAACATCTCTTGTACTATTTTTTCTTAATTTCTGTTGCTGCATCAGCATCTAAAAACCATTCCACCTCGCCAGTTAATGGATGGATCAATTGAGCGGGATATTGAATAGCGCCCTTGTTGCCAGATACCTCGCTTACTACATTAGCCTTCTCTTTTCCAGAAACCATAAAAGCAATATGTGCAGCCCGATTTACGATAGTAGGTGTAAGGCTTATCCTCGGAGGATTTTTACCAGTTACATGGATCACATAATTATCTTTTTTAAAATTTTGATTGCTTTCAAACAATGATAATGTGTGCCCATCAGACCCAAGCCCTAGTAAAATAAGGTCAAAACTTGTTGAGTTCTTTTCAAAATATGATTCAAGAATAGCCTGGTATTCGGCAACAGACCGGTCCGGTGTAATGTCTGTTCTTATCCGGTGAATATTTTCGATAGGGATGTCTAATTTATTTAACAAGTTTTCAAAAGCCAAAGAAGCATTGTTTTCTCTCCTGTCAAATGGCACAAGCCGCTCATCTCCCCAGAAAAAGTGTATTTTTTTCCAATCAATAGAAGTTGCAAACGGTGAATTTGAAAGTACTTCAAATAATTTGCGAGGCGTATTTCCACCGGGTAATGCGAAGGTGAATCTTTGAGTAGTTGCTAAATTTTTTTCAACAAGTTTTTCAATCCAATCTGCCAGGCCGGTGCTTAGTTCATCAATATTTTTAAAAACATGAATGGCCATGATTATTTTTTTCTTTTCATCGTTGTTCTTTTTCCACCGGAGGTAGTTGCGGTAATCCAGTTATGCCCTTCTCTTGCTATCAATGCTTCTGCATCTTCAGGGCCCCAGGATCCGGGGGTATAATTGGGAAAATCTACCGGCGGCCTTGCTTGCCATGCTTCAAGTATCGGCATAATTAACGCCCATGCAGCTTCCACCTGGTCGGCACGCATAAATTGGGTTGCATCACCTTCCATCACATCAAATAGCAGGGTTTCATAAGCTTCAGTTTCAGGCCCTTCATAAGCATCTTTATAATTAAAGACCATGTCTACAGGTGAGAGACTCATACTTTGTCCGGGTTTCTTTGCCTGGAATCTTAAGCGTATATCCATCTCCGGTTGTATGCTAATGGTAAGCCTGTTTGGACGCCAGGTTTCGGCTGCTTCAGCGGGGAATGAATAATGTGGAGCAGCCTTGAACTGAATGGTGATTATCGTTGTCTTCTCATTAAGCATCTTCCCGGTTCGGATATAAAATGGGACCCCCTGCCATCTCCAGTTATCAATATTAAATTTCAAAGCGGCAAAAGTTTCTGTTGCTGATTGCGGGGCTACATGCTTTTCTTCACGGTAACCTTTTGCCTGCACGCCTTTTATCCAGCCATGACCATATTGGCCCCGTACAGCATAATCCTGCACATCATCTTTTTCTATCTTGCGGATTGCATTTAATACATCAACTTTTTTATTGCGGATCTCATTGGCCTCAAATGAACCCGGGGCTTCCATGGCAATCATCGTAAGCAGTTGAAGTATATGATTCTGTACCATATCACGTAATGCGCCAGATCCTTCATAGTAGCCTCCCCTGTCTTCTACTCCACCCGTTTCGGCTGCGGTGATCTGGACATGATCGATGTAGTTCCTGTTCCAGATTGGCTCAAATAATGCATTTGCAAATCTTAAAGCAAGAATGTTCTGCACTGTCTCTTTACCGAGGTAATGATCAATCCGGTATATCTGTTCTTCTGCGAATAATCCTGTAAGCAGCTTATTTAACTCCATCGCGCTTTTGAGATCGTAACCAAATGGTTTCTCCACAACTATTCTCGTGCAGGTTTTATTTTTACAGATCTGCAAAAGGTTTAAGTTTTGAGCAATAACCGGAACAAGCTGCGGTGCCACGGCCATATAGAATATTACACTGGGAAAAGAACCATACTCCTTTGTTTTGTCCTTTACAATCTTTTCAATCTGTTTATATCCTTTTGCTAACTGTACATCAAATTGCAGGTAATCAATTTTTGAAGCAAAAATCTTCCAACTGTTTTTATCAAGAATATTTCTTCTTGAAAACTGAACGAGCCCTTTTAATAAATATTTGCGGTAAGCCGATACTTCATACTCACTCCTTGAGATCCCAACAATATCAAAGTTTTCGGGCATCATTCCATCCAGGTAAAGATTGTATAATGCGGGGCATAATTTCCGGTAGGCAAGATCCCCACTACCTCCGAATATGAAGATCAATGAAGCTGCTGGTCTAACTATTTCGGGCATGAGTTTCTTTTATTTGGTTGAATATGGTTGATGTTAATCTTTTTGTTTCCACTCTGTATGAAAACTTCCTTCCCTGTCAATGCGTTGATAAGTATGGGCACCGAAGAAATCACGATGAGCCTGCAATAAATTTGCGGGTAGCCGTTTACGGTGGTAAGCATTGAAATATGTGAAAGCAGAAAGTATGGCTGATGCAGGATAATCATTTCTCACAATGAGGGTAGCGACTTCCCGAATTCCATGTTCCAATTGCTTTATTTCATTTGCGATGCCGGGATCCAGCAAAATATTTGCAAGATGTTTATCTTTTTCAAAAGCCGTATGGAAAGTGCCAAGCATCGCTGACCTGATAATACAACCACCGCGCCAGATGCGTACAACATCCTGCAAGGGAATATCCATTTCCAATGCTGTTGAAGATTCCTGTAATAATGCCAGTCCCTGGGCATAACTGCAGGTTATGGAAAAATATAGAGCATCATGTAGCAGGGGAATAATTTCCTCCGAACTTGCATTGATCCGTTTCGGTTCTGATTCATAAATCTCAGCCGCCTCTTCACGTTGGGATTTAAGAGAGGAGATGGCACGCATTGAAACGGCTATGTCGATAGTTGGGATGGGCACTCCACGGTCAAAGCTTTCTTGTGAAGTCCATTTTCCTGTTCCTTTGGATCCCGCTTGATCGAGAATAAGATCGACAAGGAATTTTCCCGATTCGGGATCTTTTTCCTGTAACACATTAACGGTGATCTCAATGAGAAAGGATTTCATGGGGCCTTCATTCCACTTTGAAAATATAGAAGCCATTTCCTCATTATTTAATCCCATTCCGTTTTTCATCAGGTCATAACATTCGCTGATAAGCTGCATAATCGCATATTCGATTCCGTTATGTACCATTTTTACATAGTGGCCGGCAGCTCCATTACCACAATATGCAACACAAGGCTCATTATCTACTTTGGCCGCAATGGCTTCAAGTACCGGCTTGATATGACCATAAGCAATCGTATTTCCCCCAGGCATAATACTTGGCCCTGTACGCGCTCCCGATTCTCCTCCTGAAACGCCGGCGCCAATAAAAAATATTTTTTTCCCGGCGAGTAAGCTAATGCGGCGTGTCGTATCAGTATAATGAGAATTGCCTCCATCAATAATGATGTCATTTTCTTCTACCAACGGGAGCAATTCAATTATTACATCATCCACAATTTTACCGGCTGGCACGAGGAGCATTATCTTTCGGGGCTTGCGTAAAAGGTTTACCATTTCTTCCAACTCATTTACACCCCTTACATTTGTACCTGCAAGTGCGGAAGCTTCAAGAGATAATGTCTTTGACATGTTTTTGTCATAGCCAATTACAGAGAAACCATGATCTGCCATATTGAGTAATAGATTACTGCCCATGGTGCCAAGACCAATCATGCCAAAATCGAAATCATTTTCTTTAGCCATGTTGTTTATTATAATTAAAATTAGCTTTTTTAGCAGAGAGTAGGTGGGATGTAGTGGGCAGTGGGCAGTAATCAGTAGGCACATTGAAAATTCGCAAACTGCTTACTGCCCACTGCCACTGCTTACTTACAACTGCCTACCTACTACTGCCTATTTATTTTACCTTTACCAGTATAGATCAAATCACATGAGAAAAATCTACTTCTTCCTGGTATTATTATCGTTTACTGTTTCCTGTTCGGTCAGACACAATCCTGGCGCTTCGTCTAACGATGATCTTAAGCTCGAAGCAATATTTGTACAGGTAAACGATGTATATGAAATAGCACCACTTGCAGGTGGAAAATATGGAGGGATGGCTCGTGTTGCCACAATAAAAAAGCAGTACCGCGCAAT
>JBKJPO010000460.1:0-4044 GCA_046595095.1 Chitinophagaceae bacterium | reverse complement strand
CTCATCAAAGAACAACTTTCCTTCGCTATCAAATCCCTGGATAGTGATCCTGAATTTACCAGCATGATCATCATTATAAAACCTAATCATCGCTTTACCTTTTCCGTCAGGTTTTAGATACGGCTGCCATGATAGGGTAGGGCGATCGTCTTGAGGAATATCAGCAGCCATTCCCGGGCTGTGATCAGGTGCAGCAAAAACATGCTGAAGGGAAAATCCGGATTGCTCAGTTACATTGAAACCTTTTTTTGTCCAGTCCCGCAATGATTTTCCTTTGATTGTGTAAATGGCTATCGCGCCACGTGTGGCACCCAGGGCAATACCTGTAGCACCAGAGTAGGATTTTATAAATGCTACATCACCAGGCTGTATGAATTCTACAATGTCCACTCCAACCGGCACTTCATTTAGAAAAAATTGTACAGATGAATTTTCACCAGCTCCAAACTGGTTCAATCCGGCATAGCGGCTGAAGTTTACTTCTGTTCCTGTATCCGTTTTTTGGATAGCTAATCCCGGAATACGACCCCTGAGCAGTTGCCAGATGTCAAAATAATTTATATTCGAATCGGGGGCAAAACTTTGATCGCTCATCTGGAAAATATCAGATGCGTACAGTTGATTTAAAGAATCGATCGCCGATCTTTTTTTTCCTGAAACTTTGATCTCCTGCAAAACTTTTAAAGTAGCCGACTGCCCTGCCGATAATTTATTTAATATTTTTTCAACCACTTCATACGGGCTGGCATCAAGATATGGATTAAGGTCTACTAACGGCCTGGCATGCGCGGTTTTTAAGGTATCAAAAAATGAAGGGAATATTTTCACTTCAACCAATGCAGCTTCCCTTTTTGCATTTGTTCCATTGTAAAGAATCTTCGCTGATTTCCTGAATTCAAGACCGGGGATGTAGAACGTCCCATTACTATTCAGCAATGCCTCTGATAAAATCGAAGTTGAATCATCGCCTTTCACCCAAATATTAATCTTACCATTGATTATCCCGGTTTTTGTACCGGGTTTTATAGCTTTTCCCGAAATACTTATTCCCGATTCTGCGAGATAAGATAGCTTTGGAAATTTATTGTTAACTATTTTATTGAAATCAAAGCGATTAATGGTACCGGTGCGCATTAAAAGGTCCAGGGTCTCCAATGTAGAATCTAGATTGTTGCGAAAATAAGCTGCAGGCTCATGAATGTATTCATCAAGATATGAACTAAGCAGCATGCCTGAAATTATATTTTCACTACTTTGCTTATTGACGGCAAATTCAGTATTGATAACCGATGCGGAAAGATCAGGTCTTATCATTTTTGGAAGAGTAACATGGATCTCGTTTAGCATTCTTTTTCCCCCGTTAGTTTTTGGAATTCCAATAGAATTTTCAGATACTGTTGTGCTATTCACGAAGACCAGCCTGCTTGCCAGTACTAAGCCGTCTTTGCTAATTACAAGTATTTGCATTATCCCGGGTGGAAGATTTTTTTTAGAAATAGATACAGCATCCAACCCTTCATCAATATTTGTTTTACCAATATAAGCCAGTCGGCCATGCAGAATTGCAACAACAAGCAGTTCATTATATAATTCTTTATTAACCTCGCCTCTCTCTAAACGTACAAATGTTCTTGTAGGATTATTATTTGTTACTACTATGGATATTCCTTCATTAACAGGCACGGGAAGCAGGAATTTTTTATTGCTGCCATTTTCCAATGAAACCAGTGCAGTGTACTTTTCGCCTTGGGCGGGATTTAGTAACACAGAGCCCATCCCATTGTGCAAGGTTGAAAATTTTGCAACTGCATTATTCTTGCTATCCAATATCTCCCCGTTTAGTTTTACAGGCAGGCCGTTTTGGCCTGTAGCTTTGAATGCAAGAATGGATTGCAGGCCATACACGATTTTGCCTCCTTCCGGGAAAAATTTCAACTGGATTTTTTCTGCATCAGCAGCGGATTTTTTTATCACAATATTATAAATGAACAGATGTTTTGAAAAAATATTTCCCGGGAAATTTAACATCCACATCGTATATGCGTTAATGGCATAAGTACCACCAGGTAAATTTTCTTTCATAGAAATTTCCCCCGAAGCTGTGCCATGCTCAAGTTTAAGCATTCGTTTTTCAACAATTTCACCCCGCTCATTTACCAGCTCAACATAGAGAACTTTGCTTAAAAATGACGGTTTGTTGTCTAATGCTACATAACTTTTGAACCATATCGTTTCTCCAGCACTGTAAGCCTCTCTATCAAAATGGAGATAAACTTTTTCCTGCGGATAAAGTTCGGAAAGCGTATCAAGTGATTGAGCTATTCTTCTTTCAATAGACTGTGCACCCAGGGATATTGAAAGGTGTAGTATTATTGCCAGGTACAGATATCTCATCGGTTAAAAATATTCAATTATCATCTATAATATTGTTAACAAAAAAAAACCTGCCACAAGGGGGCAGCTACTGTGTATTTTTAAGAAATTAATATTTCAATAAACCATCAATGGTATGAATTACACCATTACTCACTGCTATGTTCTTTAAGACAATATTGAAAGGAGCAGCGTTAGTGGTTCCTTTAATTTTTGTACCCCCAGAGCTTAATACTATGTTAGTGCTCTGAACTGTTTTTATGTTGCCGTCCTTGAATTCGCTGGAATAGAGTCTGCCAATAAAGAGGTGATACTTTACAATATTTCCAAGCAAGGTTATACCCGCCGCATTAAGATTTGCAATAATAGTTGAATCATATCCTCCTGCAATCATAGCAGCATTGGTAGGTGCAAATACTGTAACTAGCCCTCCTGTAAGATTAGTAGTCGCAGATTTATTGACTGCCTGGATGAACAATTTATGATTTGGATTTGCAGTTAATGTATTTAGAGCATCGGTAAGTGGCGGAGCAAGCACATTGCTTAATATATGAATTATCCCGTTAGATGCCTTAAGATCTGTTGTAATAAGTTTGTTGCCGTTCAGGAAAATTCCATTTATGTTTTTTGAGGCATAAAATTGAAAGCCACCTTGTGTGTTGATATTCGCATTTGGGCCATTAGGTATTTCAAATGCAGTTCTTCGACCGGCATGGAAGTGATAGGTGAGTACAGTTGCCAGTAGATTGGTATCTATGCTATTCAGGTCTGCGGCTGTGGTGATACCAGAGGCATTAAACGCTGCATTATTAGGGGCATATATAGTAAATGGGCCGGGACCCGTAAAAAAATATTCTAACTTGGCTCTCTTAATAGCCGCACTGAATATGGATAAGTCTGCATTTGCATTAATAACAGTAAGCAGGTTATCGCCTGTTACCGTTGAATTATTCCCATCTTCTTTATCACAACTTATCAAAAAGGTTATTGCGATAAATAAGGTCAATATATGTTTGATGTATTTCATCTGTATTTATTTATTGATTTATGATCACTGAAAGATTGATTCCCCTGCTTACAGAGGTTTGCCCATTGTAGCCCCTGGCAACCATTGAGTAAATGCGCTGAGCTGTAAGAGAAAAACCTCGGCGAATAATTGGGACAGTTGTACTTGCTGACCCTGCAGGTCTAACAAAAAATGAATCCAAACCTGCCCTGAATAAAGCGAAATCAGTACCGGATCCATACTTTACATCACCTTGAACTAATACGGCTGTAGAATTATTTGTTCCTTTGTAAAAATCTGCGGATAGCACATTTGGGATGGCGTTTACAAATCTCAGCTTATATAGAACTGAATCAGGTGTAGCCGTTTCATCATTGAGTACAAAAGAAAGGGTGGTAGCTGCAGTGTCGGTTACATACATGGTTTGCTTCTTTGATACCTCAAAATTTGCAGTGGCCTGATAAATTTTGGTGATTGGATTGGCGGTACCGGTTAGCGGAATGATGAACTCAACATTGTGTGTACCCGGGCTTAGAGCAAGGTAATCTGAAGTAGCAGCACTACCAGTCAAATTCATTCCACTGCCGGGAAACGATGTGGCATAAACGAGATTATTGGTACGTCGTTCACCATTGAAATATTACCCAGGTATATTTCAATGGTGA
>JBKJPO010000398.1:0-4281 GCA_046595095.1 Chitinophagaceae bacterium | reverse complement strand
GCAGTTTGCTGAAGCAATCGTTGTTCAGGAGATACCTCGCTTTCTTCTACCTGCACATTGTACTTTCCAGCCAGCCATTTTAAAGCTTCAACATAACTATATTTTTCATGCTCCATCAGGAAGCTGATGGTATTTCCACTACGGCCGCAACCAAAACATTTGTAAATCTCTTTTGCGGGTGAAACTGTAAATGATGGCGTTTTCTCGTTATGGAATGGGCAGAGTCCAAGGTAATTTGTTCCTCTTTTTTTCAGCTTGATAAATGTACTGATGATTTCTATGATGTCAATCCTGCTTTGAATCTGTTGTATGGTTGAAGGGGAGATCAATAATTAATGTTTAAAGTTTAATGTTCAATGTTTAATGGTAGTGCCTGGTCAGGCAATTGATCTTTCATAGCATAAGTTAGTATCCTGAAATAGAATTGAAATTACATTTTATCCTTAGAAAATAGCTGTTGATATAATCCACAGCAAAGTAATGGCCTCGTAAATAAAACCTGGAACTTTCTCTTGTTGAAAGATCCAGTACATAAGTGTAGTAAAGGGCTCCCACCGAGGTAGAGAATGAGTTAATTTCTAAAATGGAGCAGTTTTAAGACAATTCAGCCTTCAATCCATACAACTTTTAGAAAAGAATCCCGTTCTTATAAATAGTAACTAAAATCCAGGTATACTATGAAAGCGCTAAAAAACAGGCAGAACTTTCTTGCTGAAGAGTTTCATTTAAAAGATATCCAGATAAACAAGGCCAACTATGAAGGGGTGCTCAAGATCAGGCGCTGGAGATTTATCATGAACATTCCGGGAATAGGAAGTCGTATCAAAGATGAAGCAACTATCGACGTTCATGACACCTTCTTCGTATTTATAAATAATGCTTTTGTGCTTGATGAAGAAGGCTTTTTTGTAGAACCGTTGTCTAATTAATAGAGGGTTACTCTACAATTGAACCCTGGTATCAACCCTCTTGCTACCTTCATATAATTCATACTCCATTAAACGGCAATCTATTTTGCTGGTATAAAACTCAATTTTCCTACTGGCCTTAAGCCCGATCTTTTTTGCAAGTTGCAGATTACCTGTAAAAATGTAACCTGAATAACCCTTGCATTGTTGTTTAAGAAAATCCCCAATCCTTGTATAAGTTTCTTCTAATTCAGTTTGTTCTCCAAGTCGTTCGCCATATTCAGGATTAAAATAAACTATGCCTTTATTTTCTCCGGGTATTTCCGTTTCTTCAAAATCGCATGTATTGAATTTAATTATTTCTTCTACTCCTGCGATACCAGCATTAATCCCTGAAATATTTATGGCATCCTGGCTGTAATCTGTGGCGATGATATCCAATTCCGCTATAGTAATTATTTTATCATCCAGGTCTTTTCTTTCCTTTTGGTAAATTGAGGCATCATAGCCTTTAACATGCATGAATGCATAATTATCCCTATATAAACCGGGCATCCTGTTAGTTGCTATGCATGCGGCTTCTATGGCAAGTGTACCCGAACCACACATTGGATTTATAAAAGAAGTTTTGCGGTTCCATTTTGTAGCTATAATTGTTGCCGCCGCTAATGATTCCAGCATGGGTGCCGGACCGGGAATTTTTCGATATCCATGTTTAGACAATGTTTGTCCTGATGTATCAATAAATATTTCTGCCAGTGAATCTTTCCAGAATAAATGGATGACAGTATTGAATGTGTCATGTCCTGAATCGGGTCTTGACCCTGATTTGGTTCGCATTCTATCCACAATCGCATCCTTTACTTTTACATTTGCAAAAAGCTCAGTTCGCATTGAAGGCGTATCTACATTACTGGTAATAGCAAAATATCCATCGGCAGGAACAATGTTTTCCCATTGAATAGGGCTGATTGCTTCATAGAGATCTTTTGCGTCATTTGCTTCAAAAGACTTTAGCGAAAAAAGCACCTGGCTTGCACAACGTAAGTTGAGGTTAAGCTTTATGCAATCATTCAAGCTTCCCCTTAGTTCAATGCCGGTTGGAAAAGTTCTTACCGGTTTAAATCCCAGCGATATTACTTCTGACTCAAGATATCCTGAAAGTCGTTTGCTGCAAGTGATTATGATGCGGCTGGGTTGTGTAAATGATTGCATAAATTTTATTGGATTCTGCCTGGTTATTTTAAGAAGCCACCCAGAGCTTTGCCTCTTCAAGCTCGCTGATCCGAAAACCTTTTGAATCTCCCGGTATTATGTACCCGAAAACATCTGAAAAAGTATTCACTCCATTTTGATCACTTACTATTGCGATCCTGTTCCACTTTTTAAAATTTTTTAATCCGAGTTGTACATCCTTAAACCATGCGGCGAGCGTGAAATTTGAAAGACCGGTCTCGAGCAATAAAAGGTAATTTATCTTACCGGTTCGTTTCAGGAGTTCTTCAAGTGCTGGTATCAATACATTTTCGAGATCTTCTTTACCAATATCACCAGTGGCTTTTAGTCCAACCACATGGGATGGGAGGTCGTTGATAAGCGTGAGCATATATTTTATTTTTACGAATTACCTGAATTATCATGCCACAATCTATTTAAGAATAATTCAAGGCAATGTCTCATATTTTTTCAACTGCTTATCAAAAAGCCATGTTCCAAATGGGAGCAAAGCAGCGAGGCCACCCATGAGCAATGTTTTAAATTTCCATTTTTTTGCAGTCCAAACACTCAACAAAAGCAGGAGATACATAATGAATAACAATCCATGAACCCAGCCTACATAACGCACAGTCTCAGGCTTACCTGCGATATATTTTAATGGCATTGCGACAAACAATAAGAGCAACCAGGAAAATCCTTCGAGGAAGCCTACTATTCTTAGCCTGCCTATTGCCGTGTCTAATCCTGGTAGTTTCATTTGATAATGGTTTTTAAGAGCGCAAATCTACGTTCATAAAGTCAAGGCCAATCAAATGGACTGCAATAAAAAACTAAGAAAACTCTTGGTATCTTCGCAGCTTCAAAAATCAATTATGCTAAATAGAGAAGTTTATATCATGTCTGCTGTACGAACAGCAATTGGCAGTTTTGGAGGTGTATTTAAAGATGTTCCTGCTACAAAACTTGGTGCCACTGCGATTAAAGCCGCTGTAGAGCGTGCAGGTATTCAAATTTCAGATGTACAGGAAGTTGTAATGGGTTGTGTATTACAAGCAAACCTGGGCCAGGCTCCTGCCCGCCAGGCTTCAATGCTGGCAGGGCTTCCAGATACAGTAGTATGTACTACGGTTAATAAAGTTTGTGCAAGTGGAATGAAGTCTATAGTGTATGCAGCCCAAAGTATAATGCTTGGCGATGCAGATATCATCGTTGCAGGAGGCATGGAAAATATGAGCCAGGTACCTTACTATTTACCTTCACTGAGGTGGGGAAATAAATATGGGAATGGTCAGACAATCGATGGATTGGCAAAAGATGGCCTCACTGATGTTTATAAGGATTACCCGATGGGATCCGCAGCAGAGCTTTGTGCACGTGAATGCAATATCAGCCGTGAAGACCAGGATGTATTTGCAATAGAGAGTTATAAGCGTAGCCAGGCTGCTGTTGAAGGGGGTAAATTTAAAGACGAGATAATCGCAGTAGAGGTGCCACAACGTAAAGGCGAACCCCTGCAAGTCAGCAAAGATGAAGAACCGTTCAACGTAAAATTTGATAAAATACCGGAACTAAAATCTGCTTTTGAAAAAGGCGGAAGCGTAACAGCGGCAAATGCCAGCACAATGAATGATGGCGCTGCTGCACTGGTGTTGATGAGTAAAGAAAAAGCGGATGCATTGGGCTTGAAACCTTTAGCAAAGATCAGGAGTTATGCTGATGCAGAACAAGCCCCTGAATGGTTTACAACAACTCCATCACTTGCCCTGCCAAAGGCGGTCAAAAAAGCAGGATTAACCATGGAAGATCTTCAGTACACTGAGCTCAATGAAGCATTCAGTGTGGTTGGCATAGTGAATACGCAGAAAATGAAACTTGATCCTTCAAAGGTGAATGCAAATGGAGGTGCAGTTTCTTTAGGTCATCCGCTAGGTTGTAGCGGTGCAAGGATAATTGTTACTCTTATACATGTGCTCAAACAAAATAATGTAAAGATTGGTGGGGCGGCAATTTGTAATGGTGGTGGTGGTGCCAGCGCGATGGTGATAGAGCTAATGTAAAGTTGAGCACAATTTTATTTGTCCTTGTATTTAATACTCAGAATAAAAGTTAACAGATTTACCAGCAATGCAAAACAATTGCTAATAAGAATAGGGAG
>JBKJPO010000392.1:0-10166 GCA_046595095.1 Chitinophagaceae bacterium | reverse complement strand
GTTACAAAAAATTATCAGTTATCATTGGACCGAAAATACCGATGACGAAAATGATTGGCTCACAAGATTCAGGACAACCATTACTGAAGCTTCAAGGCGTGCCAAAGAACTAATACTTACCATTGAACAACTTGCTGCAAAATGCATGAGCTTTTCTGAAGTCGAATATGATTTCCTTTTTGACAGGTCACAGAATCTATTGTCTATTGGATATAATGTCGAAGAACACCGTAAAGACAACAGCTATTATGACCTGCTTGCTTCAGAGGCCAGGCTTACAACTTTTGTAGCGATAGCACAGGGAAAATTGCCACAGGAAAGCTGGTTTGCTTTAGGAAGGCAACTCACCAGCTATGGAGCTAATGCAGTCTTGCTTTCATGGAGCGGTTCAATGTTTGAATACCTGATGCCATTGTTGGTTATGCCTACTTATGAGAATACATTATTGGATCAAACCAGTAAAGCCGTTGTGCTAAAACAGATCGAGTATGGTAAAAAACACGGCGTACCCTGGGGAATTTCTGAATCAGGTTATAATATGCTGGATGCTCATCTAAATTATCAATACCGTGCTTTTGGAGTTCCGGGTATTGGATTTAAACGAGGATTAGGAGAAGACCTGGTCATCTCTCCTTACTCAACTGTTATGGCATTAATGGTAGCTCCAAATGAAGCGTATAAAAACTTACAGGTTTTGAAAGAAGAAGGGTATGAAGGAAGATATGGTTTTTTTGAAGCGATAGACTACACAACTTCTCGATTGATCCGGAAACAAAAAAGAGTAATTATCCAATCATTCATGGCTCACCACCAGGGCATGTCATTTCTTTCACTTTCTTACCTTCTCCTGAATAAGCCAATGCAGCAAAGGTTTGAATCAGAAGTTCATTTGAAATCTGCATTATTATTATTGCAGGAAAGAATACCGAGGGTTACTACTTTTTACTCGCCGAGTGTACATGCTGGAGATAGTAGTATTGTGTCGGGCAATGATTTATCTATTCGCGTAGTCAACACCCCTAATACTGTTGTTCCGGAAATTCAATTATTATCAAATGGCAGGTATCATGTAATGGTTACGAATGCAGGAGGCGGTTATAGTCGCTGGGGAAATATTGCGGTTACCCGTTGGCGTGAAGACAGTACTTGTGATAACTGGGGAAGCTTTTGTTATATCCGCGACCTGGAGAGTAACCTTTTTTGGTCATCAGCATACCAGCCAACATTGCAACAGGGAGAGAATTATGAAGCGGTGTTTTCCCAGGGAAGAGCTGAATTTCGCCGCCGTGATTTTTCACTCGAAACACATACAGAAATCGTGATTTCACCGGAAGATGATATTGAATTACGAAGGGTGCATATTACTAATCGTTCACGTAAAAAAAGAAAACTTGAAATAACCAGCTATGGTGAAGTAGTATTAGCCAGCCCTGCAGCAGATGAAGCTCATCCTGCATTCAGTAATTTATTTGTTCAGACAGAAATCAACGAACAACGGCATGCAATCCTATGTACCCGCAGACCACGCTCTGAGGAAGAAAAAACTCCCTGGATGTTTCATTTGATGAAAGTGCATGATGCGGAAGTAATTGGTACATCTTATGAAACAAGCAGGGATCAATTCATTGGCAGGGGCAATAGTATCAACCAACCCAGGGTAATAAAACGTGCGGAACCTCTATCAGGAAATAGCGGGTCTGTACTTGATCCTATAGTTTCGATACAATACCGGATTATTTTAGAAGGGAATGAATCAGTAACGGTAGATATCATTACCGGTATGGCAGAAACGAAAGAAAAATGTAACGATCTGGTAGATAAATACCAGGAACGGCATCTGTTTAACCGGGTTCTGGAGTTGGCGTGGACACATAGCCAGGTAATTTTACGCCAGATAAATGCAGTAGAATCAGATGCTCAATTGTATTCCAGGCTGGCAGGTTCAATTATTTTTTCGAATCAATTATTTAGAGCAGACCCTGCTGTTATAATAAAGAACAGGAGAGGCCAATCAGGTTTGTGGAGTTATTCGATATCAGGAGATATACCCATTGTATTGGTACAGATCGAAGATGCTTCTAATGTTGACCTGGTAAAGCAAATGGTGCAGGCCCATTTGTATTGGCGACTAAAAGGACTAATAGTGGACCTCGTTATATGGAACGACGATCATGGTGGCTACAGGCAGGAATTGCACAACGAGATTCAAAGCATGATTACACCCGGAATGGGCACTGATCTGAAAGAAAAACCAGGGGGAATTTTTATCAGGTCTGCAGAGCAGATATCTAATGAAGACAGGCTATTGTTCGAATCAGTTGCCCATGTTGTTATCGCTGATCGCTTTGGTACACTGGAAGAACAGATGAACAGGAGGACTAAAATAAAAACAGCTATACCATATTTTAGTCCTACGAAATTTTATCCTTCCGTTTATTCATCGGTTGAACCAAGGAAAGACTTGAAATTTTTCAATGGCTTTGGAGGTTTTACTGAAGATGGGAAAGAATATGTGATTACAACATCCGCAGAAAATAAAACACCCGCTCCCTGGATAAATGTCCTGGCTAATCCAGGGTTTGGAAGTATTGTTACCGAAAGCGGCCAATCATATACGTGGGTGGAAAATGCACACGAAATTCGTCTAACTCCATGGAATAATGACCCGGTCACAGATCTTAAAGGCGAAGCATTTTATTTAAAGGATGAGGAGAGTGGAAGATTATGGTCGCCAACGCCACTACCTGTCCGGGGCACCTCACCTTATACAACCCGACATGGATTTGGATACAGTGTTTTTGAACACAGTGAAGATGGGATATTCTCAGAGATGACCATCTTCACAGATATAGAAGCGCCCGTAAAATTTATGGTCCTGAAAATCCGAAATCATTCCGGTAGACAACGGCGAATTGTGGCTACAGGTTATATTGAATGGGTGTTGGGTGACTTGCGCGCAAAATATTTGAAGCATACCATTACTGAGCTCGATGAAAGTAGTGGTGCGATCCTGGCAAGGAATGCATACAGCTCGGAGTTTGCAAACAGGGTAGCTTTTTTTGATGCTGATGGAACCAATAAAGCGATAACAACCGATCGAACTGAATTCCTTGGACGCAATGGAACCTTGAATAATCCTGATGGGTTAAATAGAGCAAGACTTTCCGGCAAAACTGGTGCTGCACTAGATCCCTGCGCAGTGATCCAGGTTGCTTTTGATCTGGCGGAAGAAGAAGAACATGAAATTATCTTCAGAATAGGAGCCGGGAAAAATATGCAGCAGGCATTGGAAATTCTCCATGCAAGTGAAGGATCGGAAGCTACACACCGGGCACTCCGGAAAGTTCATGATTATTGGGGAAAGGCTTTGGGTGTTATACAAATAAAAACTCCTGACGATGCCTTGAATATGTTGACTAACGGATGGCTGAATTATCAAACACTGGCCAGTCGTATTTGGGCCAGAAGCGGATTTTATCAATCTGGCGGGGCATTTGGTTTCAGGGATCAATTGCAGGATGTATTGTCATTGATGCATTCGCAACCGAGCCTGGTAAGGTCACAGATCCTACTTTGTGCATCCAGGCAATTTAAAGAAGGAGACGTACAGCATTGGTGGCATCCTCCAACAGGGAGGGGTGTACGCACTACCTGTTCAGATGATTTTTTATGGTTGCCATTTGTAACATCGGGGTATGTAGCGGCTACCGGTGACACAGGAATATTGGATGAACAAATAGCTTTTCTTGAAGGCAGGCTTTTGATTGCAGGAGAAGAATCTTATTATGACCTCCCAATAAGGTCGGATACATCAGCAGGGTTGTACGAGCATTGTGTAAGATCGATAGAGCATGCACTTAAGTTTGGAATACACGGTTTACCATTTATTGGTTCAGGTGACTGGAATGATGGGATGGATAAGGTAGGCCACGAAGGGAAAGGTGAAAGTATATGGCTGGCATTCTTTCTTTATGATATTTTAATAAGGTTTGCCGAAGTCGCTATTATAAAAAAAGATGAAACTTTTGTACAAAAATGTAATGGCGAAGCAGAAAAATTACGCATCAATATCAGGGACCATGGCTGGGATGGAGAATGGTACCGGCGTGCTTATTTTGATAACGGCACACCACTCGGGTCGAATGAAAATGAAGAATGTAAAATCGATTCCATTGCACAAAGTTGGTCGGTAATCTCAAAAGCAGGCGATGATGACCGCATAATTAAGGCAATGCATTCAGCAGATAAGCACCTGGTTCGCAAAGAAGAGGGATTGATACAATTATTTAATCCTCCATTCGACAAATCAAAGCTGAATCCTGGTTATATAAAAGGTTACGTACCTGGCGTAAGGGAAAATGGCGGACAATATACTCATGCCGCTATCTGGCTGGTAATGGCTTTTGCCGCTATTGGCGATACAAAAAGAACATGGGAATTATTGCAGATGATCAACCCCCTGAACAGAAGCAATACCAAAGAAAAAATTGCCATCTACAAAACAGAACCTTACGTGATTGCCGCTGACGTATACGCTGAGCCGAAGAATAAGGGTCGCGGCGGATGGACATGGTATACCGGGTCTGCGGGCTGGATGTACCAGTTAATAATTGATTCTTTTATCGGGTTAAAAAGAGAAGCCAATACGCTGAGGTTTAAACCTTGTATTCCACAAGAATGGAAAAACTTTGAATTAAATTATCAATTTGAAAGCAGCAAATACCATATTCAATTCATCCAGGAAATTTCAAATGATAAAAAAATAATGAAAGTAATATTAGATGGACTGATCCAGGAAAATGGAATTATTAATATGGTAAATGATGGGCTAACGCATGAAGTAAAAATTGAAATTTGGAGTTCCTGAATTATTGGATTTTAAAAGCTTATTTTCCTGCATCAATTTCATTTAAATCCAATCATACAAAAAATCCAAATCAACTATCTTTCCACCTCCACAAATACCTGCACGCATAAGTTCGGTATGGACTCCATCTCATAGAGATCTTCAACATTTTCTCTTTCATTTGTTTTTTGTCCGTGGAATCTATGTTGTAGAGTTTTGACATTGCCTGTTGGATGCCAAGGTCATCTACAGCAAACACATCTTCCCTGGCCAAGGTAAACATCAATATCATTTCAACCGTCCATTTACCCACACCTTTTATTTTTGTTAATAATTCTATTACTTCTTCATTGCCCATTTTATTGAGCTTCGCATCTGTGATTTCTTCTTCAATAAAAAAACGGCAAACGTTTGCAACATAACCTGCTTTAGCATTGGAAAGTCCAATACCACGGAGATTTTCAAGAGGTGTACTGATAATCTGTTGTGGAGTTGGTATTTTGGTATTGAATAAAGCGAGAAAGCGTTTGTAGATCACATCCGCAACCTTTGTACTAAGTTGTTGACTGATTATGGAACTGCACAGATGCAGGTACACGTTTTTCCTGGGTATGAGATCCAGTGCTGGGATCAACTCAACAAGTTTCTGCAGTTTTTTGTCTTTACTTAAATGAGGGATATGCATTTTATTGATTACGTTTTACCGGAGGTTATCCATCATGCAATTTGCCAGGTCATTTCGCCATCTTTTTCATCCTTCAAAAGTATTCCAAGCTCCTGCAATTCCTTCCTGATCTTATCGCTGGTAGTAAAATCCTTTTTATTCTTCGATTCCTTGCGGATCTCTATGAGCAGATTTATTATACCTTCCAGTTTATCATCCGGTGGTCTTGTATCAGCAAGTCCCATGATATTCTCCAGGTAAGTCTGCGTTGCGAATTGCCATGCTGAAAATGTTGTTGCAGAAATTGCATCCTGCCTGATGTGGCCATCTTTAATAGAATTTATGAGAGGCGCTAAGTCAAACATATTTGCAAGCACTTTAGCAGTATTGAAATCGTCATTTATAAATTCATCAAACTCGCCAATGAGCTTATTCACTTTTTCATCAAGCTCCTTATCAAGATTAGCAGCATCAAATTTCATCCCGGTCACTTTATACTTCATTAGCAGCTGGTAAGATTCCCACAAACGTTTCAAACCTTTTTCAGCAGCCACCAATGCTTCACTGCTAAAGTCAAGGGTGCTTCGGTAATGTGTTTGCAGAATAAAGAAACGGATAGTCATCGGGGAAAATGCCTGGGTTAATAAGGGATGATTGCCGCTAAACATCTCCGTTAGTTTGATTACATTATTATAACTCTTACCCATTTTTTTACCGGCAATAGTTATCATATTGTTGTGAATCCAATAACGTACAGGATTTACATGATTGCAGATTGTACTCTGTGCAATCTCGCTCTCGTGATGAGGAAACAGCAGATCCATTCCACCCCCATGGATGTCGAATTGTGCCCCAAGATATTTTGTTGCCATTGCAGAACATTCAATATGCCAACCGGGGAAACCTTCACCCCATGGACTTTTCCAACGCATAATGTGCTCTGCCGGGGCTGATTTCCAAAGAGCAAAATCAGCTTTATCTTTTTTTTCTTCCTGCCCATCAAGTTGCCTCGTCGTTTCGATGAGATCCTCTATTACCCGGCCACTTAATTTTCCATAATCATGCGAAGCTGCATATTTCTTTACATCAAAATATACCGAGCCATCAACTTCATAAGCATAACCTGCACTAATGATCTGTTCAATCATGTTGATCTGTTCTACGATATGTCCCGTGGCCGTCGGTTCAATATTGGGCTCGATATTGTTAAATTGTTTCATAGCCCAATGAAATAAGTTCGTGTATTTCTGTACGAGCTCCATGGGTTCAAGTTTTTCAATCACTGCTTTCTTCGAGATTTTATCTTCGGCTTCCCGGCCCTCTTCTTCAAAGTGACCTGCATCCGTGATGTTACGCACATAGCGCACTTTATATCCCAGGTGCAACAAGTACCGGTACACGATGTCGAAAGTAATGTATGGCCTTGCATGCCCGAGATGGCTTTCCCCGCTTACTGTAGGACCGCAAACATACATGCCGACATGGCCGGGCGTTATCGATTCAAAAATTTCTTTTTTCCTGCTTAATGAATTATATATTTTCAGTGACATGTATTCAAATATAAATGGGGGTAAAGATAGGAAAGGTTTAAAACGTTTAAGAGGTTTAAGAAGTTCAAGAAGTTTAAGAGGTTCAAGAGGTTCAAGAAGTTTAGGAGCGTGTAGACCTGTTCAAACCTCTTGAACCTCTTAAACTTCTTGAACCTCTTGAACCTGCTATTCCATATTCTTCTTAAGCACCAAATCTGTAATCAACGGGAAATGTGCACTCAGTTTTTTACGAACACGGGTAAATTGTTCAATAGTAAAACGTTTATCTACAAAAATATTATCAATCCTTAAAGTTGGTGAGATGAGGTTGTAAGTTCTGCCCAGGCCATCCCCTTTTTTTACAAAAGCATTTTGGAGACCACCTCCAACTTTAAGGTAAGCATAAGAATTTGGCACGTCATTAAAATCACCACAAACCACAACAGGGAATGGACTTTTCCGTATCTCTTCGTGTATGCGATCCGCCTGCCTGCCCCTTCTTTGAAATCCTTTTTTGAATTTCCTAATTATAGTTTTCGATTCCTTGATTCCCTTGTCATCTTTTACACTGGGGTTGTCAATGTATTGCAGGTTTTTTTCATCAAAGCGTAGAGATTGGAGGTGAATATTGAACATCCTTACTGTGTCCTGGTAGTATAAAATATCAACGAATTGGAAAATAGAATTGTAATCATGAGGGTATTCGCTCACGGTTTCTTTTTTCAAGAGTGGAAATCTTGAAAATATTATGATCCCAAAATGATGGTCCTGATCATAGTCAATTTTTACATTGTATGAGTAATAGAAATTTCCAAACTCCAGGTTGTTTTGTATATCACCAAGATAGTTTATGCCGCTTACACTATCAGAACCCACCATCTCCTGGAAGCATGCTACATCTGGCTTGTACTCCTTCACGAGCGCAATCATCTGCTTTTTTATTTCAGGATTTGATTTATGGTGAATAATATCAAACTGTTCTACATTCCAGCTCATAACCCTTAATCTTCCATTTTCTTTTTGCTTTTGAAAAGGAGTGGCAAAATTGAAAGGCATAACATTTCTTATCTGCCCCCAGGCTAAAATAATCGTAGCAATAGGTAAGAGACACCATATGGGCTTTACCAGGATCCAGAAGAAGAAGAATAACAAGAGCAGCGCCAGGATATATGGCATGGCCAGTGTGGTTAATCCAAGGAACCACCATCCGGCAGGATCAAGGTATCCTGAATAACAACTGATTAAAAAAAGAATGGAAACAATTATGTTGCTAATGATAAAGAACTTCTTTGTAAATCTCCTGAAAAAGGGTTTGCGTTTTTCTGGCATAGTCCTGCTTAAATATTGTATGTAATGGGAAGGTGGAAAGTCAAACTAACAAAACACACAACCTGGTGAAGGCCTAGAGGTCTTCGCCCGCTCTTTTTAAAATATTCTTTTCTTCATCTGTGAGTAAATGATATCCCTGCACATTGATCTTGTCGAGGATTTCATCAATTCTTTGTTGGGTGATATTTGTAGTCTTTACAAACGGCTTTTGATTTCCGGTTTTATAAAATACCTTTTCTTTTATCCTGGATTTAGTTAGCCTTGGCTTATTGGGGTTAAAAAGATTGATAACAAAATCGTATAATCGATTCATCCATGCGCTCCAATCGCTGCCTTTACGCAGGCTGAACACAAACAGGAAACCGATGAGGCCACCTGCAAGATGCGAGATATGATATGCACCACTTCCCTGGGATACGCCTGCAAAATCAATTGCTACATAAAGCAATGTAAGAATCCAGAGTGGAATTCCACCGTTAAGCATTTTAAAAAAACGGTAGTCGGGAGCTAATGCCGTCGTGGCCAGAGCCACCGCCATGGTCGCTGCATTAGCCCCGAAAGTATTTGCAAAATTTAAGTTTGCACGAAATACAGGAATTAAATTTACCGCTAATGTAAAAGCGATTGCGCCGGCCAGCCCACCATAAATATAAATAGGGATGAGTTTCCTGTTGCCTGTAATAGATTGTAAAATGTAGCCGAAGACCCAGAGCCAAAGCATATTTGTTATCGTATGCAACAGGCCACTGTGGGTGAACATTTGTGTAAGCAAAGTCCAGGGGCGTTCAGCCAGCAGTGAAAGTTTTGCCGGGTATATAAACCAGGGGAGAATTTTTTCTTCAAAATAGCCTCTTGGCTGATCCATGAGTAAGCCGATAACCTCGATCATCCAGAGCGAAACAAATATCACGGCATTTATGCAAATGACCATGATCAGCGCATTTCCATTATCGCCAAAGCTAATTTTTCGCCTGCTGTAATCAGTATATCTATCAGATTCACCCATGAAAAAAGAGAATTAATTGCATTCGGTGAGCAATAAAGTTACAATATTCCTTCGCCCGTTCAAGTTTGCCTTCTAAATTTAATAAAACGTTTTGCGGCTGGTTTTGTTCCAGAATATGAGTAGGATGATGCCTGTGAGTGCACCGCCAATATGTGCAAAATGCGCGATATTATCCCCCGGTATTTTTGCAATACCCCCAAATACATCTATAGCAATCAATCCGGCAATGGCCCATTTGGCTTTGATGGGAATTGGTATTGGAAAAATTATGAGTTGCGTGTTTGGAAAAAGATAGCCAAAAGCTGCAAGTAAACCCATGATTGCCCCGGAAGCTCCAACAGTAGCATTCTGCGAGAGCATCATTTGATATCTTACGAAAAGCCCCTCATCAAGAACTGCGTTATCAAATATGCGATTATCATATGCATAAGAGCCCAGCTGTACAAGGGCTGCACCAAGTCCGCAAGCCAGGTAAAAAATGAGAAACCGCTTAGGCCCCCATAGTCTTTCGATGGTGGCTCCAAACATAAACAACGCAAACATGTTAAAGAATAAATGGAAGATCCCCCCATGCATGAACATATGGGTCACAACCTGGTAAGGTTTGAAAACTTCCGCTTTGTAATGGTGTAAGGCAAAAAGATCATTTACTGCCACACCAGAATTTTCAAACACCATTTGCGCAAGAAAAGCAAGCACATTTATTATTATCAGGTTCTTTACTATCGGCGGTAAACTTTCTCCCCGCCCAAAACTATAATTAGCCATTTCCTTAACAGGTTTAACAGGTTT
>JBKJPO010000377.1:0-4696 GCA_046595095.1 Chitinophagaceae bacterium | reverse complement strand
AATTCTCCTCCGGTGTACCTGGTTCACCTGCCCGGGTAGAGGTATGTTTCCCACCGGAGCGGGTTTTTTGTGATTGGAGCTGCCAGCTCAACCAATAAGTATTAGTGAAAAATAAAGCCGTTTTTGCAGCCTGGTGGTGAAATGCCGGGGAACGGTTACTCTCAAAACTTCTTAGCAGATCAAATTGAGCTAAGGCATAATACGGATGTTCTTCAGCAAACTGCTGAAGCTCGGGGTCAACAATATTCGTATTCCTCGAATGATCCGGGCTATTCATGATCACTATTTTTACCAGTTAGAAAATATTTTATTGAAAATCTCATCCACAATGTTCTTTAAAATGTCTGGAAATAGCCTTGCTTCAGCTTGTGCCAAACCAAGGTTTGCATCAAAATCAAATGTACGGGATAGATCAACTTCAAATTCATTTTTCTGGTCAAGAGTATTTTTAAAAACCAGGTGAAAAGAAACATTCAGCCTGTTGGTGCTTGCATTATTATTCGATATTCCCGTTGTGCTCACAGTATAATCAGAAACCCAGCCACTTATATCATAATGTGCATCATCATTGTTTGTTTGTCGAAGCCTGGTTTGGCTGATGATCTTTTGCTTTAATCGTTCTGTAAGTTGTGGGCTGAATTGCGGATTTACGTACGGGGCTTTGTTTTCAAGATAATTTACACGAAATGTTTTTACTTCCGGTGGGATAGGCGAGGTGTCTTTCATTGAATATTTACAGGTCGAGCATCCGGTCAACAATAGGATCAGGCCAATAACAAAATAAGTTCTCAGGTTTTGCATTTAATGATGAAATTAAACTTTTAGGTGCATGCAGCTTCTATGCAAACTTTTTTTATCTGTTAAAAATTATTCAGCAATATCGTATTCTTTTAATTTACGATAAAGCGTTCTTTCACTGATTCCCAGATCCAGGGAAGCATCTTTTCTTTTACCCCTGTGTTTTTTGAGTGCTTTTATTATGAGTTCTTTTTCTTTATCCATAATGCTGAGTGATTCTTCCACTTCCTCGTGGTGATGAATATCTCCATTAGAATTATTAAGCACTACCGGCTGGCTTGAAGGCATAGCAGAAGACTGCATTTCATGGTTTTTGAATTCGTTGATCTTATGATCCGGTGAAAAATTATGATGTTTCAAACCTGAAGAATTTTGTGCAAGATCAAAGAACATTTTTTTGAGTTCTGTTACATCTTTTTTCATGTCAAAAAAAAGTTTATAAAGAATCTCACGTTCATTGGCAAACTCTTTATTATTAGCCCCCGGATTGAGAGATGCGAGAACTGGCAATCTTGACATCTGGTTATCCGGAAGAAACTTACGGAGTACTTCACCTGTAATATGTTTTTCTGTTGAGAGGACAGATATTTGCTCAGCGATATTTTTTAATTCGCGAACATTTCCAGGCCAGGGATAATTTACTAAAATCTGGCGGGCATCGTCATCAAGTTGAACTGGAACAGTTTTGTACCGTTCTGCAAAATCTACGGCAAATTTTCTGAACAATACCGGGATGTCTTCCTTGCGGTCACGCAATGAAGGCACACGGATAGGAACCGTATTGAGCCTGTAGTAAAGGTCTTCACGGAAGCGTCCGTTTTGTGTGTATTCCAATAAATCTTTGTTAGTGGCAGCAATTACGCGAACATCTGTTTTCTGCACTTTGGAGGATCCTACGCGAATGTATTCACCGGTCTCGAGTACACGAAGTAACCTGGCCTGCGTACCCAGCGGCATTTCGCCGATCTCATCGAGGAAAATTGTGCCGCCACTTACTGTTTCAAAATATCCCTTCCTGCTGTCAACAGCGCCTGTGAATGAACCTTTTTCATGTCCAAATAATTCAGAATCGATGGTACCTTCGGGAATTGCTCCACAGTTAACTGCGATAAAAGGATTGTGTTTCCTTCCTGAAAGTGCGTGAATGATCTGGGAAAAAACTTCTTTACCAACGCCGCTCTCCCCATTTATCAAAACACTAAGATCGGTGCCTGCAACCTGTGCAGCAACATTTAAAGCATAAATCAATGCAGGCGAACTCCCGATTATTCCAAACCTGTTCTTTATTGGTTGTAAATCCATTTTGTCATTTAAATTATATGTTTACCGATCAAAGTTCCGGCAGTGCAAGATGTTACTAATACATCAGCATAATTGCCGGCACTTAGCCCATGATTTTCTTTTGGAAAAACCACCACTTTATTATTGTCGCTCCTTCCCGCCCAATCTGCATCACTCTTTTTTGAATTACCTTCTATCAGTACGCGAACTTTTTTTCCAAGTTGCCGTTGCATTCCCTGGAGAGAATGGATGCGGTGTAAGGCAACAACTTCCTGCAGTCTTCTCTTCTTTACCTCTTCAGGCACATCGTCCTCATATCTCCTGGCAGCAAGGGTTCCGGGTCTTTCAGAATAATAATACATGTAAGCAAGATCATATTCAAAATGAGCCATCAAGCTAAGCGTTTCATGGTGATCTTCTTCTGTCTCAGTACAAAAACCTGTAATGATATCCGTGGATACGCCACAATCCGGAATGATCTCCCTGATCCTGTTTACTTTGGCGATATACCATTCGCGTGTATACGTGCGGTTCATCATTTGCAACATTCTCGTACTTCCGCTTTGGACCGGAAGATGGATATAGTTACAGATGTTATCATATTTTGCTATTGTAAATAAAACTTCGTCGGTAATATCTTTTGGGTGTGATGTTGAGAATCTTACCCTCAATGATGGTGAAAGCAATGCGACTTTCTCCAGCAACATTGCAAATGTAACCGGCTCCTGCCCGTTACCGTTAGTCCAGTAATAGCTGTCGACATTCTGACCGAGCAGCGTAACTTCTTTATAGCCCTGGTCCAGCAGATCCCTGCATTCCCTGAGGATTGATTCCGCATCCCGGCTACGCTCACGCCCACGCGTAAACGGAACCACGCAAAATGAGCACATATTATTGCATCCCCGCATAATACTCACAAATCCGGTAATCCCATTACTGTTTAATCGAATTGGAGCGATATCACCATAGGTTTCATCACGACTCAACAGAACATTTACGCCTTTCATCCCTGTTTCGGCTTCTTCAATAAGACCGGGCAGGCTCCTGTAAGCATCTGGTCCAACAACAAGATCCACTAACTTTTCTTCTTCTAAAAATTTTGATTTTAATCGTTCAGCCATGCATCCAAGTACGCCTACAAGCATGCCGGGGTTTGATTTCTTGAGACTACGAAATTCAGTTAGCCTTTTCCTGACAGTTTGTTCGGCTTTCTCCCGGATTGAACATGTATTAACCAGGATAAGGTCGGCCTCATGAAGATTTGAAGTGGAGCCAAAACCTGCTTTTTGTAAAATGGAAGCCACTACTTCACTATCTGCAAAATTCATGGCACATCCATAACTTTCTATATAAAAGTGCTTAGAAAATTTATTTAAAATTACTCCTGGAGGAGCATACGCTTCCCCCTGTTTTGTTTCGTCATGAATTTGAGATGGAGCAATACCTGCTTGCACTTGATTTTTTGTTTGAGCTGGCAAAGATAAGTATAATGACGACTTATGACATCCTGACAGCATGATTATAGATGATTATTAGTTTAAATTTGCTCATCTTGATTTTCAAAATACAATCTATTAAAAATTCATAATCAACACGTTAAGTATATTTTGTTCAAATCTGAACTCTTGAAATACCTTGCCTTAGTCATAATTTCCTTCTTATATCTTAACATTTCCGCTCAGGAAGTAAAAGTAAAAGAGCAGGGAATTATTACGGCAAACCTTGTTGATGCAGTAAATAATAAAGCCATCCCTTCTGCCACTATTTCGTTGTTAAGAATCACTGATTCAGTTTTCTCCCAGGAAATGATAACTGAAAAAGATGGGACTTTTATCTTTGAAAATCTTCCCAATGGATATTACCGCCTTTCTATTACGGCTTCCGGTTATTCCACATTTGCAATAGACAGCATCTTCCTGCGAGATGAACGTTTTGATTTCGACCTGAATGAGATAAAGCTTAACCGGAAGACGACAGGCTTGCAGGAAGTGGTGATCTATGTTGAAAAACCGTTGATTGAAAATAAGGATGGGAAAATCACTTTTAATTCAGGTGAATCTGCTTTGAGTTCCGGAGCCACAACAACAGAATTATTAAAGCAAACGCCATTGGTAAATGTGGATCCAGATGGCAAAATCCTGCTCAGGGGAAAAGATGTCAAAATTCTTATCGATGATAAACCGGTGCAACTTGATGCCAGGCAATTACAGGACCTCCTTGAAAGTATGCCGGGCAGCATGATTGAAAAGATAGAGGTGATGACCACACCTCCGCCGCAATATGCAAATGAACGCGGCGGCGTTATTAATATCGTAACAAAGAAGGGCAGGGTAGGACTTAATGCACGAATTGTAGCTA
This sequence comes from Chitinophagaceae bacterium, assembly GCA_046595095.1. Classification (GTDB taxonomy): domain Bacteria; phylum Bacteroidota; class Bacteroidia; order Chitinophagales; family Chitinophagaceae; genus Ginsengibacter. The sequence goes on along the minus strand of JBKJPO010000377.1, from coordinate 259 downwards.
GCTATGGAACAAGGGGCGAAGCTGGTATTAATGGCAACATCGGGTATAAAAAAAATAAGCTGGCCATCAATTTCAGTGCAGGTTTTGGCTACAATGAATATGAAGGCAATAGCTACAGCAACAGGCAGAATATTTACGCTGATTCAACAAATTTTTTCAATACAAAATCAGTAAATACAAATAATAGCAAGAGGCCAAATGCAAGACTTAGCATCGATTATGATTTTACAAAACAAAAAAGCTTGAATTTTACCGGAAC
>JBKJPO010000332.1:0-5105 GCA_046595095.1 Chitinophagaceae bacterium | reverse complement strand
TAACCTTAAAGTAGGTGATGATGTGGAAGTAATGGTGGCTGAAAAAGAAGACAGGGATGGTAATCTTCACCTGAGTCGCAAACAGGCTAGAATAAGCCGTGCATGGGAAAAGATTGTGGATATGCACAAAACCGGTGAGATTGTTACAGGTTTGGTAACAAGTAAAACAAAGGGTGGTCTGATTGTGGACGTTTTTGGAATGGAAACTTTCCTCCCGGGATCACAGATTGACGTGAAGCCTGTAACTGATTACGATCAGTTTGTAGGCAAAACAATGGAATTCAAAGTGGTAAAGATAAATGAGGCAATAAAGAATGCCGTTGTTTCGCACAAAGCACTTATTGAAAGCGATATCGAGCAACAACGAGCTGAGATAATGGGTAAACTTGTAAAAGGCCAGGTACTTGAAGGTACTATCAAAAACATCACTGATTTTGGAGCCTTTCTTGACCTTGGTGGCTTAGATGGTTTATTATATATTACAGATATCAGTTGGGGACGTATTAACCATCCAACTGAAGTATTAAAACTTGATCAGAAATTGAATGTTGTGGTATTGGATTTTGATGATGATAAGAAACGTATCAGCCTTGGCTTGAAGCAACTTACTCCTCATCCATGGGATACTTTACCAGAAACAATCACAGAAGGTGAGGTGGTAAAAGGTAAAGTGGTAAATATCGAAGATTACGGAGCATTCCTTGAAATCTTCCCTGGTGTTGAAGGCCTGGTTCACGTGAGTGAAATAACTTGGGCCAATACCCCAATTAATGCTAAAGAGTTCTTCAAACTTGGTGATGAACACGAAGCAAAAGTAGTTACACTCAGTAAGCAGGACCGCAAAATGAGTTTGTCTATTAAGCAAATGACGCAGGATCCCTGGAATTCCATCGAAAATCAATTCCCTCAGAGTAGCAGGCATAAAGGACTTGTGAAAAACATTACACCTTATGGTGTGTTTGTTGAACTTGCCCCTGGCATTGGCGGAATGATTCATATCAGCGACCTTAGCTGGCTTAAGCGTTTCAACAATCCAAATGAATATACAAAAGTTGGAAACGAGATCGATGTTGTGATTATGAGTATCGATAAAGACAACCGCAAATTGCAATTGGGCCACAAACAGATCGAAGAAGATCCATGGAATTCCCTTGAAGAAAGTTTCCCAATCGGTAGCATTCATGAAGGAACTGTATTGAGGAAAGATGATAAAGGTGCGCTTGTTCAATTACCATACGGACTAGAAGGATTCGCTCCGGCACGTCACTTACGTAAAGAAGATGAAAAAACCATTGGTGCTGATGAGATCGCCCAGTTCATGGTTATTGAATTTGACAGGAATGATAAAAAAATTGTATTAAGCCACTCACGTATCTGGGAGCAAGTGAAAGCAGAAGAAAAAGAAGCTGTGATCAAAGAAAAACGCGCCGATGCGGAAGTAACTAAAAAGGCCGTGAAGACAATTCAAAGTAAAGTGGAAAAAACTACGCTTGGTGATCTGAGTGCACTTGCCGATTTGAAGAAGAAGCTTGATAAAGATGAAAGCAATGCAAACGCTGCGTCACCAAAAGCTGACGTTGTTGAGCCAAAAGTTGAACAGCCAAAAGTTGAGGTTGCAGAAGCTAAACCTGAAGAACCTGTATCAGAATCAATACTACCAAAATCTGAACAGCCCATTGCAGAATCTGAGGAACCAAAACCTTCAAAGGTAAAAGCAGAAGCAACTAAACCAAAGGTTGAAGAACCGACTCCTGCCGATCCGAAAGTTGAGGAACCAACACCAGTAACAGAAGAAAAAGCAGAAGCAAGTGATGATGTTGCAACAACTGATGCAGCACCTGACGAACCTAAAGCTTAATGTATACTCTTAGAACAATTACAGGTTAGAAATAACCGCAATCCCGCAACTTTCGTTGCGGGATTTTTTTGTAACCGTGAAAATTTGTCTAAGCCATGTCTTACCATATTTCATAACTTATATTTCATATTTGATATTCTTGCTCCGCAATATCCTTTCCCGAAACAAACCCTCCCGTCCATGCACTTTGAAAATTAAATCCGCCAGTAAGACCATCAACATCTAAAACCTCTCCTGCAAAATAAACATTGGGCATGATTCGGCTCTTGAAGGTATTTGCATCTATCTCCCCGAGTGTGATGCCACCTGCAGTAACAAACTCCTCTTTAAAAGTGGTTTTACCCATAACCTGAAATTGCTGAACGCAAAGGATCCTGATTAATTTGTTCTGTTCTTTAACAGGTAAATCAGCCCAACGGATATCAGCTTTGATGCCTGCTTCATGAATAAAATAATCCCATAGGCGTTGAGGTAATTGAAAAGGATTGCGATTTGAAAATTTTTGGGCAGCAAGTTGCAGGCGATATTGTTTAAATTTCTCAGTAAGGCTTTGCTCATTAAAACCGGGCAACCAACTCACAGATATTGTGAAATTATAGTTCACCTGATGCAGGTATCTTGCCGCAAGCGCTGATAATTTCAGAATAGCCGGTCCACTCATACACCAATGTGTAATTAGTAATGAGCCATCCTGAACAAGTTTAGTTCCGTTTATCTTTACCTTAACATTTTCAATTGTTATGCCCATCAGGGCAGAGATGCTATTGCCAGGCATATTGAAAGTAAATAATGACGGAACCGGCTCTTCAATTGTATGACCATGTTGAGTTATCCATGAAAATCTTGCAGCAGTATTATAACCTCCTGAAGCAATACTTAAATACCCGGCATCCATAACTTCTCCATTAGCCAGGTGTAATTCCCAATTTTCGTTTACCCGTTTCAGTGACCTCACTTCCTGGTGAAGCATAATCTTCACATTGTATTTATCAGCTTCATTCAACAGGCAATCGATAATGGTCTGTGAGTCATCTGAAATGGGAAACATGCGTCCATCAATTTCTGTTTTTAGGCGCACACCTCTTTCCTCAAACCATTTGATAGTATCGCTTGTGAAAAAATGATGAAAAGATTTTTTGAGGAAATTACTACCACGCGGATATTTTTTGATCATCTCTGAGATGCTAAAACAGGCGTGTGTTACATTACATCGACCTCCTCCGCTTACTTTTACTTTGCTTAAAAGCTTACCCGTTTTTTCAAGGATTATTACTTCGAGTTCAGGTGCAAGTCTTGCCGCATTTATAGCGCAGAAAAATCCTGCAGCACCTCCACCTATAACAACTAAGCGTTTCTTTTTCAACATGTGAATCTTTTTCGAACCACGAAAACTCCATGGCACAGAGAATCACAAAGTTCGAATGCTTAAAATTCATTGTGCTTCTTTGTACCATGGAGTTTTCCTGGTTCAAAATCTTAAAGTACAAAACACAAACACTCATTAGCCTTCTCCGCCGCCTCGATCAAAGTAAACGAAGACAAAATATCGGCCTTATCTTTTTTTATACAAATCGTATGTTCAAAATGTGCAGAAGGCTTGCCATCTTTAGTACGTATTGTCCAGCCATCAGTATCATGATATACTTCCTTTCTTCCCATATTTATCATGGGTTCTATAGCAATAATCATGTTTTCTTTTAGTTTCCCGCCAGACCCTCGTTTGCCATAATTAGGAACCTGTGGTTCTTCATGAAGTTCTCTTCCAAGTCCATGTCCAACAAGTTCCCTTACAACGCCATACCCATTCTTACGCTCTGTATGTTCCTGTACTGCATAACCGATGTCACCTGTACGGTTACCCGCTTTTGCTTTTTCTATTCCTTTATACAAAGATTCTTTTGTCACTTTCAGAAGCCTGATAATATCTTCGCCGGGTTCACCTATCGCAAACGTATATGCACTGTCTCCATGAAAGCCATTCTTGAATACGCCTACATCGATGGAGACAACGTCTTTATCTTTTAGTTCTCTTGTACTGGGGAAGCCATGTACTACAGCATCGTTAACAGAGATGCATGCTGTAAATGGAAAACCATTATAATTTTTGAATGAGGGAATCCCGCCATTGTCGCGAATAAATTCTTCGGCTCTGGAATCTATCTGCAAAGTGGTGACTCCTGGTTTTATCATAGCAGCTACCAATGCAATAGCCTCGCCAACAAGCAAGCTGCTATGCCTGATGACTTCAATTTCTTCCGCAGTTTTATAATTAATCATTACCGCTTCTTTTTACACAAAACCCCGGCGTACTATTGCCAGGGTAGAGGTTGTAATATTTTCGAATTATAATTAAATTCCTGATGATACCGTTTGCCTTCCCTGTATTCGACCGGTGCTCATTAATCCATCATACTGGCGCATCAACAATTGTGTTTCTATTTGTTGAAGCGTATCGAGTACCACACCTACCATAATCAATAATGATGTACCTCCAAAGAATGTTGCAAAGCCCTGTGTTACACCGGCACGTTCTGCGATCCCCGGAAGTATACCAACAAAAGCGAGGATGATCGCCCCGGGTAATGTTATCCGATCCATGATTGTGCCAATATAATCCGCTGTGGGCTGCCCTGGCTTAACTCCCGGTATGAAGCCGTTATTTCGCTTCAGGTCATCAGCCATCTGTTTTGGATTAAAGATCAAAGCTGTATAAAGAAAGGTAAATGCGATTACACAGAAAGAGTAAACCCCCATGTACACAAAATTAGTCTGGTCGGTAAAATAGCTCGTCCAGCCAGTACCGCCGGTTTGAAAACCGGCAAAGATTGTTGGAAGAAACATGATCGCCTGTGCAAAGATGATGGGCATTACTCCCGCAGCATTTACTTTCAATGGGAGAAACTGTCTTGCGCCGCCAAACTGCCTGTTGCCCACGATTTGTTTTGCATAATTGACTGGTATTTTCCTTACACCCTGGATAAGGATAATGAGACCCATGATAATCGCAATTAAAAATGCGATCTCAACCAGGAATATTAATAATCCGCCGCCACCACGGGTTTGTTTTGCATAAAACTCCTGCATGAATGATTGTGGAAGCCGGGCAAGTATACCAACCATGATAATGATTGAAGTTCCATTTCCTAAACCCTTATCCGTAATTTTTTCACCAAGCCACATCACGAATAGTGTTCCAACAGTTAGGATAATAATTGTCGAGATCCAGAAATAAGCTCCATACGCTGGC
>JBKJPO010000213.1:0-3434 GCA_046595095.1 Chitinophagaceae bacterium | reverse complement strand
CCGGAAACTCTCAAAAGGATATTACCAATTGGGCAATTATAAAGAGGCCTATGATTATTTAGACCTTAGCAAATCAATAAGTGATACGATTCTTAATGCCGAAAACAGCCGGCAGGTAAATGAGATGAGTGCAGTATATGAAACTGCCGAAAAAGAAACAGAAATAGAAAAGCTGAATGCTGATAATGCTATAACCTTGTCGGAAGCAAAAAGAAGAAGCCGCGAAAGAAATTATTTTATTCTTTCTTCTATTTTATTTTTGGGCCTGGCCATTTTAGCATACAAAGCATTTACCAGTAATAAAAAGAAAAAGGATCAACTGAATGTACAGAATCTAATTATTGAAAAGTCATTAGCGGAGAAAGAAGTATTACTTAGAGAAATACATCACCGGGTAAAAAACAATTTACAAATTGTGAGTAGTTTGCTTAGCCTTCAGTCAAATTATATAACCGATGAACTTGCATTAGATGCAATAAAAGATAGCCGTAACAGGGTTCACAGTATGAGCCTCATACATCAGAACCTTTACCAGGAAGACAACCTGACGGGTATTGATGTGAGGGATTATATTGGTAAATTAACTGAGAATCTATTCCAATCATATAATATACAACCCGAGTCAATAAAACTTACAAGAGAAATTGAGCCTTTAAACCTGGACGTAGATACTGTGATTCCACTCGGATTGATATTAAATGAACTTATCACAAATTGCCTCAAGTATGCTTTTGTTAACAAAAGTGAAGGAGCAATAAAAGTGATCTTGAAAGAAGAGGGGGAGGTGCTCAAATTATCTGTTTATGATAATGGAGAAGGCTTGCCTGAAAACTTTAAACCTGGAACTAAAAAATCTTTTGGTCACAAAATGATAAATGCATTTTTACAAAAATTGAAAGGCGACATGCGTATGTTTAGTGAAGATGGAACAAAAGTGGATATTGAAATTAAAAATTTTAAGAAGATTTAATGTGAGTGATATCAGAATTTTAATCGTTGAAGATGAGCCATTGATTGCGGAAGATATTGCAGCCGTGATTGAGAGAAATGATTTTATTGTTTCTGCAATTGTGTACACTAAAGAAGATGCGATCGATGAACTAACCAATAATTTACCCGACATGGCATTATTGGATATTAATTTGAATGGGGAAATGGATGGTATAACAATAGCGGAAAAAATTAACACAGAATATAACATTCCGTTTATTTTTATAACCTCTTATTCAGATAAGCAAACGTTGGAGAAAGCTAAATACACGGAGCCCTCGGGGTACATTGTAAAGCCCTTTAATGAAGCCGCTTTATACAGCACGCTCGAAATAGCGCTTTACAATCATGCGCAAAAAAACAAAAGGAAATTTCCGGAGTTGTCTTTGCATAAAATTAATCAGCATTTAAATGATCATATTTCAGAAAGAGAATTTACTCTCCTGCAATTGATATACGATGGCAAAACAAACAAGCAAATCTCCGAGACATTATTCATTGCTTTTAACACCGTAAAAAAGCATATTAATAATTCCTATCTCAAATTGGGGGCAAATTCACGGTCTACTGCCATCGCCAAATTGCGCGAACTGATGCAATTATAATAAGAATTTTGTACTCTTGTCAATAACTAAGGATCAGCTCCATTTTACAGAAAATTACCCTAAAGGGTAACGAAATCCTCATTCTATTTTTGATTCTTTACAGTATCAAAATTTCTTAATAGTAAATTTTACAAAATGAAAACAAAATTAATGTTTATAATAATCGCAGTTTTCGCAGTTGGCCTTCATACATATGCGCAACAAAATAATCGCCACCAAAAAGCAAGAGTGGCCAAGGGCATAAAAAACGGGGAGATAACAAAAAAGGAAGCTGCAAAAATACATGAAGAACGTAAAGAGGTAAAGCAGGAAGTGAAGCAGGCTAATGCTGATGGCGTAGTAACTGTTGTAGAAAGAAAAGAAATAAAAGAAGAGCGAAAAGAAGCAGATAAGGTAATAAGAAGAGCAAAACACAACAATAAAATAAGAAAATAATTTATTGAATTAATTTCTTATCTATTAGATTATCACATTCATTTTTAAAGCGCTAATTTATGAAAAGTACAATCGTATTTGCTGTTGCAATTTTTATTTTGTTGTTTCCCGGAAATCAAAATGTTATTGCACAGGTTGCAATAAGTACGGATGGATCCTCTCCACATCCAAGCAGTATGTTGCATGTGAAGAGCACAGACAAGGGTTTGCTTGTGCCTAATGTCACGCTACTGTCCCCGAGCGATGTTACTACTATCCCTTCACCTGCTCCTTCGTTATTGGTATATAACCTTAACAATGTCTTGCCTCTTGGCAGAGGTTATTATTATTGGGGTGGTACAGGATGGATAAAATTGTTAGTAAAAACAGATGTGGATAGTTTAAACTATTGGGGACTTAATGGAAACAGCGGTACCACACCAGGTAACTTTATTGGTACCATCGATAATCAGCCACTTAAGTTTAGAACCAATAATATACCTTCTGGTTTTCTAGACAATTCCAAAATAAATTATGCCCTTGGCTCTTATGCGCTTTTGAACAATACTTCAGGCACTTCTAATATTGCCATTGGCAGCTCTGCAATGGGCGCCAGCACCACAGGCAGTTTCAATACTGCCATTGGCGAGAATGCTATGTTCTCAAGTGGACCTTATGAGAATAATACAATTGTTGGGGTAAGCAGTATGGTAAATGGAAAAGGTGAACGCAATACCGGAGTAGGCGTAAGGGCGCTCGCCGGCTCAGGCTCCGGTTCTGAAAGTATTTTAAACAATACGGCTATCGGTTACGAATCTATGTATAGTATATCTTCAGGTAACAACAATGCAGCACTTGGTATCTCATCTTTATATAAGTTGGCAACCGGTTATAGTAATGTTGCTATGGGCATCAGCGCTATGTACAATAATGTATCCGCAAATAACCAGGTAGCCATTGGCGATAGTGCGCTTTTTTCTTTCAATCATACCCTCGGAAGAAATGTTGCTTTAGGCAGCAAGGCTTTACAAGCAAGTGTTACAGGCGCAGAAAATACAGCCCTTGGTTTTGAAGCCATGCGTTATGTTACCACCGGTGAATATAATGTAGCTGTAGGTGGAGAAGCCATGGGGAAAATTACAAATGGGATTAATAATACAGTGGTTGGTGGCCTGGCAATGGGACTGGGCACAAACGGAAATAATAATTCTGCCGTTGGATATCTTTCTCTTCTTAATACCAATAATGGAAATGATAATAGTGCATTTGGTTTGTCAACCCTGCAATCCAATATTACGGGAAGCCGGAATTTAGCCGCGGGAGTAAATGCCCTGTATTCAAATACCTCCGGCAGCGGCAATGTCTCATTGGGTAATAACTCACTTAATAAAAACACAACTAAATCAAACCTTGTTGCCATTGGGG
>JBKJPO010000136.1:0-6355 GCA_046595095.1 Chitinophagaceae bacterium | reverse complement strand
GTATACAAACCTTTATTGAGTTCAAAATAACTACTTATTGTATCGTCTCAAACAAACCGTTTGGGACGATATTTTTATTGACTTCTCTTAAGGATAACTTTTTAAAATATTCTATATTATGAGAGCAACTATCCGCATTCCCTCGCTATCTGAAAATCCCATTTTACGGTATGCCAACTTTATTGCTTTATATATTGCGCAGGGCATACCTGAAGGGATGCTATTTTTTGGCATTCCCGCATGGATGGCTGCCAATGGAAAAACACCGGGAGAGATAGGCAGTTTTGTAGCTGCTGTCGGCTTGCCCTGGAGTTTTAAGATAGTAGTGGCACCACTTATGGACCGCTTTTCATATTTACCAATGGGCAAACGGAGACCTTGGGTAATTTTCGGCCAGCTTGGTTTAGTGACCAGCTTTATTGCTATGGCTTTTGTACCTGACCCGCTAAACAATATGGGCCTTTTTATGGCTTCTGCATTTTCCATTGGATTTTTTGGTGCCTTCCAGGATGTTGCTACAGACGGGATGGCGATAGATATTGTACCCGTTCATCAGCAAGCCAGGGCAAATGGATTTATGTGGGGATCAAAGATTATGGGCATATCTGCATCGCTTGCGGTTGGGAGCTGGCTGCTACATAAATATGGATTTGCGACAGCTATTCTTTCGCTTTCTGTAGCGGTATCACTTATTATGTTGGTGCCAGTTTTTTTGAGAGAACGGCCGGGTGAAAAATTATTACCGTGGACTCACGGCACCGCATCGCCTGAAGTAAAGCAATTAAAAGCGAATAGCTGGAAGGCCATCTTTAGCTCGTTGTATAAGGTGTTTACTTTACGCAACAGTCTTTTGTTTGCACTGGTTGCCTTTATTATGGGAGGGTCTTTCAATTACATTGAAACACTTATTCCCATTTTTACCGTGCAGGCCCTTGGCTGGACTGCCGAAGCCTACTCGCAATTTTATGCAACTGCCACACTCATTGGAGGTATTAGCGGCATCGTGCTGGGTGGAATACTGGTGGATAGGTATGGTAAGATTCGCATGCTCAATGTTTACTTCCTTTTGTTGATAATATTAACATGCGGACTCGCTTTTCAAAAAATATACTGGACCTCTACCTCCTTTATCAGTGCCTTTATGATTGCTTTCCAGGTGCTGTATGTTTTTGTCAACATTGGCATATTCGCCATCGGTATGCAATGCTGCTGGAAGAAGATCTCAGCCACGCAGTTTACCCTGTACATGACCATTTCAAACATGGGTCGAATTGTGGGAGCCAAATTAATAGGGCCTGTTAAAAGCCAGTTAAGCTGGGAGTATACGTTGCTGGCCTTTGCAGGAACGATAGCCATTGCCTTCATCATTATCCAGTTTATAAGGATCAATCAGCAAGTAAAACGGGTGGCTGAATTTGAGCAGGGAGAAGCTCTACCTGATCTCGAAAGAAAACGCATGATTGCTTTCGCCTGAAACAAAACAGAATCTTAAACAACTCATAATAATAACATGGAACGATTAACATCACCTATCATCATTCCATTAGAAAAAAGCTATCCGGTTTTGAGAATTGCTCATCAATCGTTAACATTTAACTGGAAAAATTGGCTCTTGTAGCCACTGAAGAAATAAGGTTTATTTCTTTTGATGACATCATTTATTGCATTTCCAACAGCAACTACACAATGGTGTTTGTGCAAGGTGGTAAATCTTACCTGTGTAGCAAAACACTTAAAAGACATCGGAAGAAATTGCCTGCCGATTGGAGAGTGCCCGGGTGGCAGACAAGCTTTTGCCATGGTGTATGACAGCAAGAGAAAAAGGACTATTTTATTTGGTGGCATGGATGGAAAGGAATGGAAAGAGATTAAGTAAATTATTTCCGGGCTTATCTCATAGTAGCTGCAATCTTCCCGGTGTCGTGGTCAGAATTTTTCAGGCTTATTGTATTCTATTTTTTGCAAATTGAACTTAGCATAGCTGAAATCTTCTTTTTTTAATCTCCATAAAACTTCAAAAGCAGTGGGTACAACTACTGAATTTATCTCTCTGTAATTGGCAAGCTTTATAACCCAGGTTTCTAAATTATTTTCGTCCATGAATCGTTTTGTTTCCATATGGATAATCTCACCAATCTCATTAAACTTAACGATGAAAAACAATGAAAATCCTTTGTAGTTGAATGTTAGTTTTGAAGTTTGTAGATCAATAGAAGACCATTGTATATTTTCACTGGGTAATAAATTGGTTGGGTACAAAACACTTTCGCCAAGCCAGCGAAGCAGTTCACCCTGGTTATATTTTTCTCCTTTAGCATCTACAATATTATACAGTGAGAAAAGTGAAACAAGAAGTCTTCCTTTATCATCAATATACATATCACGGGCGATGAACATTGAGGTCCTGCCTTTCCAAATAAATCCTGGCTTTCCTGTTGTAGCATATTGTTCTCCTTTTATGTTTACCCAGGGTTTTTCTAAACCTGTTTTAAATTGTCCATCGTGTGTAATTCTTGCGTAGCTAATATATGGTTGCCCGTCTTTTAAAATGTATTTAAAATAACGCTGAACTGGTTCAGGTAAACCAAATAACATCTCATAGGTAAAAGTCTTGTTGGATATATTACCGGAAAGAGAAAATAATTGTTTTACCTCTCTATTGAATTGGATGGATAAATTTATTTTTCCAAAAATTATAATAATTGCAAAAAATATGAGGGCAAACAAAACGATCGTCATAGGTTTTTTAATGTTTCATTTAAATCTTATCACGAATTCATAATCATCTTGTCAATAATCTAAAAATTAGTAAACAAATTATGATGATAAAAATGGTTGTGTAAATTAATTTATTATTTTTAGCCAACCAGTTAGGGAGATAAATATCAAAGTTGTCTTTAGCTGATTGCGAATATTTGCGGGCAATTATTGTAAGGGGGCATTTCATTCTGAAGAAGAGCAAAACTATTCCTTCCACGAGGATAAGACCAACACCAAACCATACAAATTTGTCTATTTTATTTACAATGACTTCATAAGCCATATAAATTAAAACCAAATTAAAAAAAATCCAAATGATGGTATGGATGATTTTAATGCCTGTAAGTTTTTGTGTATCATTCAATGCTGCAACATTTTGTTCATAAGGGAGAAAATTATTGAAGAGATTGCTGAACTAAAAGTTCATGCAGGAAACCTTGAAGAAGGACTCATACAAAATAACCCAGGCATGCCGGATTATTTATTTGACTTTAATGCTTTGACAATTTTCAGCCTTTTGTCCCCGGATAGTTTTTTATATTCAGGAGTTTCGCAACCAATTAAAGCAATCTTTCCGTTTTTGTCATTATGAATTCCCCAGCCATATCGTTTTGTCAATGGTGAAGCACGAAAGCAAGCCTGCCCTTTTGAAAATAATTGTTCTCTTGCTGTTTTGAGTTCACTTTTAGCTAAGTCGTTTCGTTTTGCATACACTTCAAATAATATATCGTCGGAAGTAAATTTATATGGGTTCTTGCTCAGGAGGTCAAATTGAATGTTTGCCACCGTTTTAGTATCTCCTTTTGCAGGAGGAATTTCTCCGAATTCAACCGGGCAGTCATCTGCAATTTCTATAAATGTGTTTTCGTAGTTAGTACTGTGAGCTTTCATTTTATTAAATATTTACCGCAAATCTAAATATGTTCTATGACAACTTTATGCCAGTAATTTTGAAAGGTAATTTCATAGAAATTGATTATGGGTTTTGATGAAGTAACAAAAAACGGAAGGCGCCGTTGGTGCAGTAAGAAAAGTTAAAGCAGTAATATAAATGCACCCGAATGGTACCACAAACAAAAAGAAAATTAGCGAAATGGGTTTTATTTTGGGCAATCCAATTTTGCTGCATATTTGCTCCAGTTATCGAAACTGTCTATTCGAATTGCAGTGTTTCCATTTATGGATATCCAGCTTAGTTTTATAAATGCAATATCTTTCTTCGGAAGTTTTATTTCATAATAATAATAGCCGGAGAGTGTTTTTGCATCACAGCTTCTGAGGAGTTTTGCTTTGAAGGGCTTTTTACCAAATACACTGTCAATAGTGTATTTAGGCTGCATATTATTAGAAGGTGAACTGATGATACTGAAATTGGAATACCCCATACGGGGGCCTTTGAGCATGATGTTCCATTTAACGGGCTGACCAGCTTGCACAAAACTGCTGCCTTTGACACTAATGTCAGCACTACCCAACCTGAAAAAATTGATGCTGGTGTCTTCACTCATCTCTAGCTGATCAGCTTTCCATTTAACAGGGAAATTTTTAGGTTTTCCCACGGACCAGTCGCCTACGTTTTCATAACCCGTGCTGTCAGTCAGGAGTTTTTTTATAAGATCATACAATTCTGTTTTAGGAGATTGTGCTGATGCTATTGCCATGCAACAGCTAAAAAAGATAAACAGTATTAACTTTTTCATACTATAAAAATTAAATAATCAATAAACGATGATTCTATAAAAACCTGGCTTTAATCTATTGCTTAAAATTATTTATTTTGTTTTTTTATAAACAACTTTGCTGCTTCAAGTTCTGGTCTGTTTGATTGAACTGAGTTTGCAATAGCAATCAATTGTTGATACCGGGAGTATGATTTTTCAAGATTATTAGATTTTTCGGCAGCTAACGCAGCACCATAAATTCCGTTAAAGCGATTGGGATGTTTCTTCAAATTTGCTTCATAAGCCTCTAAAGCTTCCACGGGTTTGTTTATTTGCAGTAACATATCTCCCAGTAATTCCTTTGCCGGTATCACTTCACCGGGAGTCACCGAGTGTTTTTCAGTTTTTTCTTCCATGTCGGCTGCCGCTGTCATCAGCCTGAGGGCTTCATCATTTTTTCCTTCTTTCATCAATACCCAGGCTTCAGAAGTTTTTACCTGGATCATTACCTGGTTGGCTTTATACGAATCTTTTTGAGCGGTAAGGGTATCATAAATCCTGTATAAATGCTTTAATTCGGCTTTGGCTAAATCAAGATTACCCTGATGAACTGAACCCATGATCCGGGTGAAATGAACAATAGCTTTTTGCCATGGATATTCCTGCCATGGAAAAGTTTCATTACGAACCTCTAAGCCGGACGCTTCTTTCCATAGTTTGTTTTCGAGTACATAACGTGAAGGAATAGCCGCAAAAGCATAAGCAACTTTGAAATTAACAGGGGATACTTCATCAATCGTATTTACATAATTCCATTGTTTTTTTGCCAGGTCATTGTCTCCTTTTTGCAGGTATGCATACACAAGATAATCCAGGCAATGAAGTTCTTCATCCCAATGACCTTTAATTCCTGCGCTTTCTGCATAACATTTTGCAGAAGCAGCAGCGGCCAGGTTTGAATTAATGCATTCATCCCAGAGCCCCAGTCTTGTAAAAATATGTGAAGGCATGTGTTGGGCATGGGCCGAAGACGGAGCAATGGAAGCATATTTTCTTGCAGCAGGTAAGGCTAATTCCGCGAGCTCAGGATAATCGTAGCTGTGAATTATATAATGTACAATTCCCGGATGATCCGGTTCATTGGGATATAGGCTAGTTAATATATCGTAAGCTTTTCGTTGATTACGGAAAGATTTATCAGCAGGGTCTGCCGTTGCACGAATGGCTAAAGCATAAAATATTGCTGCTTCTTTATCATCTGGATATTCTCTATATATTTTTTCCATTGCTTTTTCAAAACTGAGGCAACGGTTGTAATGATCAACTTTATCCCAATCTTTATAAAACAATCCAATAGCTTCAATATAATCAGATTCCCGCTTTGATTTTTGGGTCAGAGATCTTGCAATAGCAATTGATTTAGCACCTTTTTCAAGTTCGGATCGGGTGGGCGGAGCCCAGAGAGGGTGATAATTGCTCATTGCAACTCCCCAATAAGCCATTGCACATCCCGGCTCTTTATCAATAATATTTGCAAAAGCTTTTTCTGCTTCATCATATTCAAATGAATGTAATAGAGCCATGGCCAGGTTAAAATCTTTTTTTTCTTCCCCGGAACAGGATGTTTCAAATGCAACATTGCCAAATTGTTTATCAGCAGGGCCACAGGAAACAACGGCTCCTCTTTTAAGCTTCATTGCGTTTATTGATTCATCAGCCGGAAATTTATTTTCCCCATGGCATGCAGTAAGTATCAATACAACTAAACCACAAAATACCAGGGACACCTCTTGAAATAAATATTTCATATTTTAAAAGAGTTGATTTTATAAATTTTTATAAAGTACAGGAGCGGATAATATTTTTTAAAATTTATAAAATCAACTCTTTTAAAATATGAAATATTTATTTCAAGAGCTGTCCCTGGTATTTTG
>JBKJPO010000119.1:0-2627 GCA_046595095.1 Chitinophagaceae bacterium | reverse complement strand
CTCTTCCATCTTTTCTCATACTTTAATAAGTGTTGTAAAAACATAAGTATTCAATAATGCCTTTAATATTTCCATTACATCTTTCAACATATCCGTTTTGCAAGGGTTTTCCAGATTGTACAAAGTCCAGTTTAATGCCTTGCTGCCTGCACCAGATGCCCAATTGTTGAAGATGAACGCTGGTCCATTATCTACGCTGATCATCTTTGTAACCCTCTGCTGTTTCAAATTTTTTTATTTGAATCTCCACTTAATATCCGGATTTCTGATTCTTAAATTGGGAACCTGAAGGCCCTCTGATAAATTAATAACCCTTTTAGTTACATATTTGGTAAGTTGGTCAAGAAACACCGTTCCAGATGGATCTTCACTCGCCTTTCCTTCAGCGATAGCTTCTTTTATGGCATATGTAAAATAACCATTTCCATATTTTGCTGCTTCATAAGCCGATTGTGTACCACCGGATGCAGCAAACACAATTGTACCTTTGCCGACTTCAGAAAATGTAAATACCTGCTGTATCATCTCAAACAACTTTTTTTTGCTTTCGGCAATGTTTGTTACTTCTACACCCCTCCTCTTCCCAACAGTATCTATAGTACCCGAATTATCAGCGACTCCCTTGTAAATTTCGCCTTTATCCAGATCACCACTGTGGCAGGCATCAATCAGCAGTAACTTATATTGATTGGGTAAGCTGTCCATTTTGTCCACAATTTGTTTAAATGAAATATTGCCATATTGCTTTTCAACATCAGTTGACTGAACTGCTAACTCCAGGTCATACCTTTTATTCAAAAATCCGTGGCCACTATAAAAGATTATTACCTGATCTGCATTAGTGGTAAATTTTAAATTCTTTATCCAGTCATTAATTGCTGCTTCCGATACTTGATCATCAAACAGAGAATCTACCTGTTTGTCACTGAACAAGGTATCGGATAACCTATGTTTTAATAAGTTGGCAATATCCCGACCATCTTTTACAGCAAGAGGTAATTCAGCCAGGCGTTGATATTTTCCAACCGAAACCACTAATGCATGTAAGACCGGTTTTTTTATAGTAACGGGAATATTGTGATTAAGCCTTAAAGGCATACTTTGCAAACCGTTTTCTGTTACCGTAACTATTTCCATTTTATTATCACCGGGAATTAATTTAAAGGAAAAGTCATGTACTGATTTTAAAGGATTGCTTTCAAGTTGCTCCTGGGCATTGCCGTTGATGCGTAAGAGAAATTTTTTTATTGTATAGCGGCTCTGTGATTTTACAGACACTGTAAATTCACTTCCCGGAGTTGTGTTGTTTAAATTAAGAATAGGAACATCTGTTATATTAATAAATAATGGTGGTTTAGGTAATCTTTCGCTTCGTTTTACTACTGCCTGATATAGTAGTTGCCTGAAAGTTGTATCATGTCCTGGCACCTTCTCAAGGATTTTATCGGGTCTATTAAAGGTAACATCAAACATTTCCCTGCTGAAACTATTATTGCCAAGTTTAAAAGTTATACAACCATCTAAATTGTACTTTTCATAATACGAAAAAGTATTGTTCGGCTCCGGTGAAATAAAAACAGATGTAACATCAACATTTACGTCGTTTTTAAAAGGTACTACCCACATTAAAGGCTCAAAGGCATTCATTCTATTTAACTTAAAGAATTCGACTCTGTCAATATACTGAACACCAACACAGGTTGCTAAAGGGATTACGTTCTGTACTTCGGGAAAAGGATTTAAATTCAAAATCCATGTGGGTTTATTTTCTGTAAGCTTTTGTTGTAGCACAATGTTATTTCCATATGGAGCCGATTTACCATTCCAAATGATTTCCTTGCCTGAAGATGTCACCGATATATTCTTTATGTAAATGGGAACCTGGCAGGTAGGATCAATACATGCATCAACTTTAGTAACAAGAGTAAGTCCTCGATGAGAAACTTTATATTGTTCAAATACATTCTTAAAGCTATTACCTTGTTTCTCTATATGACAAATCAAAAGTGTGTCAGTACCAATAAAAGTAGCGATCCGGCGCAGGTATTGACCACGCATATCTGAGCTTTCGATATATTCTAAACTATCAACAAGAGAGAAGTCATTTGTATTAAAAATTCGTAACCGTACACTGTCGTTTATCCCCAATGATTTCGTTGGTTCTTTTATCATCATATACTTTTCATCTCCTGAAAGAATATTCTGATGAAAAGGATAAACGGCAAGAGTTTGAAATGGAACAGCTTTAAGCTCTGTTTGAAATATTTTTCTGCCAGTGCTGTCATACACAAACAAATATTTAGGAATGCCCGTAGTCATCCAATTTGTTTGAGTAATGTACCATTTTTTTACAGGAGCAATTGCAGTTAGTACTTCATTAGGTTTAATCTGAAATGTGTGGTATTGCCAATGTGCAGTGCTGTCAGAAACGTATGTTCTTTTTAAAAGCTTTGCCTTTCCTTCTCTGTAATAAATGTTTACCGGCATGCCTTCTGCCACTCCTGTAATGTCAGGTTCTCTTTCATTATGTTCAGTTAAATAGTTCACTGTTTTGTCCGCCAATGTTGCTAAATCCACCTGCTGCTCGCCCATTCCTGAAATGAGCATTCTAAACTTAAGATCAGAAC
>JBKJPO010000465.1:0-3517 GCA_046595095.1 Chitinophagaceae bacterium | reverse complement strand
GCATGCTCCCACTTTATTTTAATGCTGATGAAACGGTGAGCCTGGAAGTTTTGCGGGCTGTATTTAAAGCAGGTGTGGTAGCAATTGAATATACAAACCGCGGTGATGCTGCCCTGGATAATTTTAGAAAAATGGTGGAAGTAAGAAACAGCGAAATGGTAGGTTTATTGATTGGTGTAGGCACGATAAAGAATCTGCAACAGGCCAAGGATTACCTTGCTGCCGGCGCTGACTTTCTCGTGAGCCCGGGTTTTGTTGCAGAAGTAGCCAGTTATGCAGTAGGTGAAGACATCTTTTATGCTCCTGGTTGTATGACACCAACAGAGATCATTGCTGCAGAAAATGCAGGCTTAAAATTTATTAAACTTTTCCCGGGAAATATGCTTGGCCCGGAATTCTTAAGTGGCATCAAAGAAATTTTTCCTAAATTATTATTCATGCCAACAGGTGGCGTAGATACTACAAAAGAAAATATTGAAGGATGGTATAAAGCCGGCGTTTGTGCAGTAGGGATGGGGAGTAAACTGATCAGCAAAAAACTGATGGAAGAAAAGGATTATGCAACAATCGAAAAGACAACTAAGGAAGTATTGGAATTGATCTCGACAATTAAAAAATAATTCTTTTATGCAGCAATCCATAGGAAAATACAGGTGGACAATTTGTGCCCTGTTGTTTTTTGCAACAACGGTTAACTATCTCGATCGGCAGGTATTGAGCTTGCTGCAGCCCTACTTGTCTGATCCCAGAATGTTTGACTGGAGCAATACCGACTATGCAAATATTACCGCGGTATTTCAATTCGTTTATGCATTCTCCATGTTATTCGCAGGCCGTATCATCGATAAGTTAGGAACTAAAAAAGGTTATTCATATGCAATCATCATCTGGTCTCTTGCAGCCATCATTCACGCATTATCTATTCCTATTGGCGAAGGCATTTCCACTGCTTTAGGCTGGATAGGCATAGCCGGTTTATCCGTATCAGTTATGGGGTTTATGTTCTCCCGGGCAATTTTAGCCTTTGGAGAAGCAGGAAATTTTCCTGCAGCCATTAAAGCAACAGCAGAATATTTCCCAAAAAAGGAGCGATCATTTGCAACGGGCATTTTTAATTCAGGGGCTAATGTGGGCGCTATACTTGCACCTCTTACTGTTCCCTGGATCAGGATAAACTGGGGATGGGAATGGGCCTTTATTATCATGGGGCTCATTGGCTTTGTATGGTTGATATTCTGGCTTGTATTTTACGAAAAA
The DNA here is from genome assembly GCA_046595095.1 of Chitinophagaceae bacterium. Classification (GTDB taxonomy): domain Bacteria; phylum Bacteroidota; class Bacteroidia; order Chitinophagales; family Chitinophagaceae; genus Ginsengibacter. The sequence goes on along the minus strand of JBKJPO010000465.1, from coordinate 2,260 downwards.
CCCGAAAAACAAAAACGACTTTCAGCGGCTGAATTAGCGTATATCAATAGCGGTGAGGAAGAATCGTCAATAAATACAGAAGTAACGAAAGAAAAAGTGTCATGGTTTAAACTCTTAGGTTATAAGCAAACATGGGCTTTCACTTTAGGTAAATTTTTTACAGATGGCGTATGGTGGTTTTTCTTATTCTGGCTACCGGCATATTTGAAAGTTCAATATGGTATAGTGGATAAAGCTGTTATGTTGCCATTAGCATTATTATATACAATGTCTATGATAGGAAGCGTTACCGGTGGTTGGTTTCCAATGTACTTCATTAAAAAAGGATATCAGCCATACGATGGCCGGTTGCGGGCCATGTTTGTGATTGCATTGTTTCCTCTAGTGATATTGGCGGCACAGCCTTTGGGCGCTTATAGTTATTGGCTTCCGGTTATTGTAATCGGTATTGGAGCTGCAGCACACCAGGCATGGTCGGCTAATATTTTCACCACTGTTTCGGATATGTTTCCAAAAAAGTCGATCGGTTCTGTAGTAGGAATTGGTGGTATGGCAGGTGGACTCGGCGGAGGCGTTATGTCAAAACTAGGAGGAGCATTATTTGATCATTATAAAAAACTGGGTCATATTGAAACCGGTTACACCATTATGTTTACAATTTGCGCGGTCTCTTATCTTTTTGCATGGTTTCTTGTAAAATCTTTGGTTCCAAAATATAAACCGATTACCGATTTGTAATATTGGCTATTATATTTATGTTGCAAATGATGCAACATACACATTTGATAAAAAAGGATTGGATAGCCAATTATTTCCGGATGAATTTGCAACTGTAATTAATACAAAGAATTCGATCGATGAACTTGCATCTTCATGAAAAAACTATGAAATTTGATGGATCAAAATTACCAAAGTTGAATTAATGTTTGAAATCTGTTAGGTTCTCCCGCTTGTTCCATGTCCACCCCACCGAAGCTTGCCTCGGTGGTTTTTTGTTGCGGAGCTAATGCTTTTAGTAAAGCTAAGTTTTCATTGCCTGGAACTTAATTGCACTATCCACGATTGCCAGGTAAAAAAGCCGATTCATGATTATCCCCCTAAACGAACCCAGAAAATTCCTCACCCCACCTGATGATTATAATTGAAAGAAATTATCTTTAATCAAATATGAACACCGTCAATAAAGGAATTGATTTCAAACTTATTTTTCAATCCATGCCAGGAATGGGCATGTTGCTCCTGCCCGACAAGCCAGATTTTACAATCGTTGAAATCACTAATCAATTACTCTTGTCCACAAAAGTGGAAAGAGAAAATATTATTGACAAGAAATTATTTGAAGCTTATCCGGATAATCCTGGAGATCCGGGGGCTAATGGCGTAAAAAATTTGAGTCACTCCCTGAATGTGGTAATTGCGACTAAGCAACCCCATCATATGGCTATCCAGCGTCACGACATTGAAAATAGGGAAGGGCTTTTCGATGAATATTATTGGGCACCAATAAATACTCCGGTGCTTGATGAACATGGTAAAATTGATTACATCATTCATACCACAGAAAATGTAACTGCTAAAATACTTTCTGAAAAAGCAGCCAAAACCACTAAAGAAAATTTTGAAAATTTTCTTAACCAGGCATATGCTCCATTTGCAATACTCACAGGAAAAAATTTTGTATTCACTTTTGCCAATGCCGCTTATGTACAATTGATGAATGGTCGTCAACTGGTAGGCAAGACTTTGGATGACGCCATACCGGAATTAATAGGCCAGCCTTTTGTATTGCTCCTGGAAAAAGTTTTTGATACAGGTATTCCATATCATGCTTCAGAAATTGCGGCCACTGCTATATTTGATGGTTGCGATGAACCAACAACAAGATATTTCAATCTCAGTTATACCCCTTATAAAAATCATGAAGGTATTACTGAAGGCGTATTGGCGTCAGGATATGATATAACAGAACAGGTTGTATTAAAAAGGAAGGAGCAAGCGCAGATTTTAAATCAACAAGCTTATAATTTATTTATGCAGGCGCCTGTTGGTTTTTTTTTATTGACAGGTGATGATCATGTAATAGAACTGGTTAATTTAACGGGGCTTAATTTAACGGGTAAAGGCGAAGAAATTATTGGGAAACCTATATTCGATGTTTTTCCGGAAGTTGAAAAGCAGGGTTATCTTGAGATATTGAATAGAGTAAAAAATGGTGGAGAAGTTTTTCAGCTTAATGAAAGCCCGGTAACATTAATAAAAA
>JBKJPO010000463.1:0-6772 GCA_046595095.1 Chitinophagaceae bacterium | reverse complement strand
ATTCCAATCAGTTTTTGTGCAGGGAGATGGATTAGCCTTCCCCGGATTTTATAACATTAACAACGCCACAACCTTAACTAACGGTACTGCGGAAACAAGTACTACTCAAAGGCTATTAGGATATTATGCACAAATGTCTCTGTCTTATGGCAATTACCTTTTCCTTGAACTAACTGGAAGAGTTGATCAGTCCTCCACCTTGCCAGATAGTAAGAACACTTATTTTTATCCATCAGTAAGTGCTGGATTCGTGTTTACGGATGCACTTAAATTAAATTCTGACATATTGAGCTATGGTAAACTTAGGGCTAGTTTAGCCAAGGTGGGCAGGGATGCACCGGTATATCAACTAGATAATGTTTACGTTCCTGCATCCTACGGTAACAATGTAGCTGCATTCTCATTTCCTCTTGGAACCGTGGCGGGTTTTGGAACCAGCTCAAGGATTGCACCTGTAGCTCCACTTTCACCTGAATTCTCCACTTCCTATGAAGTAGGCTTAAATTTAGGCTTGTTGAAAAACAGGCTAACATTTGACCTTGCTTATTTTGATCAAAAAAGCACTGATCAAATTATTAATGTGGCTCTTGCTCCTTCTACCGGTTATCAAAGTAAAACCACTAACATTGGAGAATTACAAAATAAAGGTGTTGAACTTACCATGACTGCTACGCCAATCAGAGGACGGAGTTTTAAATGGGATGTATCAGCTAACTATACAAGAATAAGGAATAAAGTTGTTTCCATTTCCCCAGGTATAACAAGTTTCTCTATCACTGGTAATGCATTTACCGGATCTGTTCCTTCACTCAAAGTAGGTGAACCCCATGGTGTTATTTTGGGTGGCGTAATCCCAAGGAGCCCGGATGGTCAAAGGATTATCAACCCGGCAACTGGTGTTTATCAACCAACGGTGGCAGGCCAGGTGTTAGCTAATCCAAATCCTGATTATAAAGTTGGATTTACAAATAATTTTAGCTACAATAATCTTAGTCTGAACTTCACTTTTGACTTTACTAAAGGTGGCCAGATCTTATCTTTTACATCCGGAATTTACAAAGGGCGTGGTGTACTTGATGTAACTGCAATTGACAGGGAGTCGCCAAGAATACTCGAAGGCGTGATCCAGGTTTCACCAGGAAAATTTGAGCCAAATAATATCCAGATTCCAACCCAAACTTACTGGGGTGTATTGGGTGGATTACAAAGTGAGTTCAATGTATATGACGCCACTGTATTTCGTTTGAGGGAATTATCTATCGGGTACGATATCCCTGCTGGTGATTTAAAAAAATTACGTATCAACGGAATAAGATTCTCTGTATTCGGAAGGAATTTATGGTATAATGCTCCAAATAGTATTATCGATCCCGAAGTAAATACCCAGGGTGCTGGTAATATAAGGGGCCTCGAGCTACAAAGTGCGCCAAATGCAAGAACGATTGGTGCCAACATAAAAATTATGCTATAATTCCATAAAAAAAATAAAATGAAAAAACTATCAATAATTATTTTATTAGCGTTTGTAAGTTTTACATCATGCAAAAAATTTCTTGATGTAAATAGTACGCCTAATAATCCATTACAAGTTCCGCCGAGTACTATTCTTCCCAATACAACAATTGCCATTGCATTTACTAATGCCAATGATTTGAATAGAGGTGCATCTGCTTTAGTTCAACATATTGCTGGGGTCGCTAATCAAACTGCAGCTTATGATGTTTTCCTGCTGGATGGAGCATTTGACAATTCATGGAACTTTGAAATCTATAGTGGCGCAGTCAATAACCTCAGGGTATTGATTAGGGACCACGCAGCTGCAAATCCTGCTTATTCCGGAATTGCAAAATTGCAACTGGCTTATATATTTTCAATCGCCACTGATTTATGGGGCGACGTGCCATATTCCCAGGCAGGTTTTGGTTTGGGATTTGAATCCCCAAGATTTGATAAGGTAGAAGATATTTACCAGGGGAATACAGCGATGGGTATTCAAAGCTTATTTGATCTTGTGAAAGAAGGGCTTGCAGACCTGGATAAACCAAGCATTTTAAAACCAGGTGTTAAAGATGACCTGGTATATCAAGGAGATCTTTCCAAATGGAAGAGAATGGGTAATACCCTCCAGCTAAAGTTTGCCATACTCATTTCCGGCAAAAATCCAGCATTGGCTAAATCAACCATCCAGGCGGTTATTACCGGAAATAATTTCATTAATGCTAATAATCTTGATTTTGAAGTTCCTTTTGGATCATCTGTAGGTAACCGTAACCCGATCTTTGATTTCAACAATAATTTAAGAACCGGTGACCAAATGTTGAGCAGCAGGCTGCTTACTCTTTCAAGGGGACTAAATGATACCATCCGTTTAGCAAAGTTTTTTACAAAACCAACAGGTCAGTTTGTAGCTTTCAATAACGGTTCGACTGCTGCAGTTCCTCCACTTGCACAACGTTCCAGGTACAATACTTATCTAACCGGAGCAGTAGGCGGTGAAGCGCCAATAAGACTTTTGACCAACTTCCAGGTGCAGTTTATCCTGGCAGAAGCAGCGTTGATCCTCGCAACTCCGGGTGATGCTAATGTGTACTACCAGGCTGGAATCAGGGCAAGCATGACGAAAGTGGGTATGACTCCAGCGGAAATTGATAATTATTTTTTGACTAATCCCACTGTTGTTACGCTTGCAGGTACAAACGATGATAAACAAAAGCAGATCATTACCCAGAAGTATATCGCCTGGATTGGCAATGGTATCGAAGCATATACAGATTACAGGAGAACAAAGTATCCAACGCTGGCACTTCCGTTAAACCCCCAGGGTGATAATCCGAATGTGATTCCTGAGCGATTTGTTTATACACCAAATGAGCTGGCACGGAATCCTAATGCTCCAAATCCACGCCCAAAAACAGATGTAAAACTTTGGTGGGCTAAATAAATTCTATAATTCAATTTTATAAAATAAGCATATGAATAAGATCATAAGAAACATTTCAGGGATCCTGCTTGGTGCAGTTTTATTTATGGGCTGTAAAAAAGAAGATGGACCATTGTCTGACTTAAAGCCGGCTGTAAGTGTGACTGTAAAAAATGCTACAGATTTCAGGCCTAGTCCAACAGTAAGAGCTTCAATGGCAGATGGTAAGATCCAGATCATCCTTGAAATTCCTTCGGGATCGGGGCGCACCATTAAAGAGATTACCAGTGTAAGTGCAAGCACTTCTTACAGCCAGGTACAAGGAACTACGGGCTTATATAATCTTGCCCCTATTCCTGGAAGCGGTACTACAGCCATATTCAACACTACTTTTACTGAATATACAGCCAAAACAGGCCAGGCTATCTCGGCAGCAAATACTGAGTTAGGAAGAAGATTTTACTTTCTTTTAACCCTGGATAATGGAACGAAAATCATTCCTACAGATGTAAGGGTTTTAGTTGTTCCATAGTAGCTAACGAATAATTTATTTCCAGATTTAAAAAAACCGCATCCTAAAAAATGCGGTTTTTTTATATGCTCACATTAGCGCTGAAAAATTTTGACCGTTGATTATTACAAACATTTTAATCCATAAATAATTAAAGACTTTAATGAAATCTTATTTCAATACAGATTGTAATGTTGTCTCCAATTGCGCACCACGTAAATCCTGCGCAATGATAACTCCCTGTGGATCTACAAGTACATTAAATGGTATACTTTCTACGCCATACAACTGCGCTGCAGCACTATTCCAAAATTTGAGATCACTGATATGCTTCCATGAAAGCTTATCTTCTTTAATTGCGTCTATCCATAATTGTTTGTCTTTGTCAAGAGAAACTCCCAATACCGTAAAATTCTTCGCTTTGAATTTATTGAAAGCGCTCACTACGTTTGGATTTTCCTCACGGCAGGGCGCACACCAACTGGCCCAAAAATCGACCAATACATATTTTCCTTTCAATGAGCTTAAGGAAAATGGTTTCCCATCCGGATCATTTAAAGTGAAATCCGGAGCCGGGTTCCCCACCCTGGGAATTACAGATGTTGCCTCCTGTGGTGGTGGCGGTGGCGGCTTTTTCATGTTCTCTTCCAAAGATGCAAGTGCTTTATGATCAGGAAATCTTTTTCGCAGGTTGCTAAGAGCAACTTGCAAGCTACTATCTGCTCCGCCGTTATTGAAATACCCCAGGGCAAACATAGCAACCACCGGGCTTGATACCGTGTCGGCGAACTTCTGTATATACTGCATATTTGAAGTCATCCGGGCGAGTAAATCCATCTGCATTGCTTGCAAAGCACTATCATTCGGATTCAAATCCTGGCGACTCTGAACCTTTTGTGTCATTACCGTCATTTCTTTACCTGAGTTCTCCATCCAACCTATAAAATTTCGCAATAATGTATTTGCATTAGTGTTTAGAGAAAGGGGTATAATAGCTGAATCTTTTACATCTGCAACGATGCTGAATTTTTTATCATCGTTCACGAAGAGAAATTCTTTGCCATCCTGGAACCTTGCCCGGTAGATGCCTTCTTCTGAGCCAATTCCTTCCAATGAGAATTTTCCATCTTTCATCTCTGCTGTATCAATCACTACCGGCTGTTTATCGGTAAAAAATAATTCCTCAAGGAAAATTTTCTGCGGGCTCGCATTTTTGATATCACCAGTTACAGTGAATTTCCCATTGATCTCCTTTTCCGAACAAGATACCATACACGCTAATAAAAAGAATAACAAGTAATTTTTCATATAAGAAATTGAATGTTTTAAAAATAAATATTTTTTAAGACCGGCTTTCCAACCGGTTTTTAAGCAATTGATTCACAAGCTGCATATCAGCTTTACCCTTGCTTAATTTTTTTATCTCGCCGGCAAATAACCCAATGAGCGCTTTCTTTCCACTCTTATACTCTTCTACTTTGGCAGGCATATTTTTAATCACCTCATCAACCCAGGCGTTTATTGAATCGAGGTCATTCTCCTGAAAGAGATTTAACCTGGATGCTGTTGCCATTGCATCGCTACCACGCTCGCTGATGAGTGCTTCCATTAGTTTTGTACCGGCTACATTGAAGCCGATCCTTCCGGATTCAACTATTTCCACCAGCTCTGCAATTGCTTTACCCGGCAGAGGAAAATCGCCTACATTAATGTTGTGACTGTTACAATAAGATTTTACCGGGCCAAGTATCCAATTAGCAGCGGATTTGTAATATGTAGTGAATGCAATGACTGATTCAAAATAATCAACTGTTTCTTTATCATCGCAGATCACTTTTGCATCATAACTGCTGAGGCTATACGCTTCGGTGTATTTCTTCTCCAGCTCTGCCGGCAATGGTGGAATTGTTTCCCTGATTTGTTCAAGCATTTGACTGCTAACCAGGAAAGGTGGAAGATCGGGTTCGGGAAAATACCGGTAATCATTCGCCTCTTCTTTACTACGCAGCGAAAATGTGGTACCTGGCCCGGCGTCAAAACTCCGGGTTTCCTGCAAGATCTGTTCTCCGCGTTCAGCCATATCCGTTAACCTACTGATTTCGTATTCGATTGCTCGCTTAACATTCCTGATTGAGTTCAGATTTTTTACTTCTACCCTGGTCCCAAGCCTGGATTCTCCAACCGGCCTGATGGATATATTAGCATCGCATCTCATACTCCCTTCTTCCATATTACCATCACATATTCCCAGGTATCGCACCAGTTTCCTAAGCTCGGTAACGTAAGCAAAAGCTTCTTCTCCGCTGTGCATGTCTGGTTCTGAAACTATTTCAAGTAAGGCTACTCCTGCCCGGTTGTGATCAACACAGGTAAATTGCTCATCCACATCGTGAATACTTTTGCCCGCGTCTTCTTCAATGTGAATCCTGTTGAGTTTAATATCCCGTTCACCACCTGTGGTGTTGATACGCACAGTGCCATTAGTACAGATGGGTGTGGTGTGTTGTGATACCTGGTAACCTTTTGGCAGATCAGGGTAAAAATAATTTTTCCTGTCGAAAAAACTTTTGGGAGCAATATCACATTTAAGGCTAAGTCCAAGCTTAACTGCAAACTCAATTGCTTTGCGATTGATTTTAGGAAGCGTGCCCGGGTGTGCGAGTGTTATCTCACTCAATTGTGTATTTGGCGGGGCGCCAAAAGTAGTGCTGTCACCACAAAATAATTTGCTATTTGTTGAGAGTTGGGCATGCACTTCAAGTCCGATAACAGCCTGGTATTTTATAGATTCGGGCATGTGGCAAAGGTAAGTAATAAAGGATAAGGGGATTTCTCCGTGTAAACTCCGTGGATCTCCGTGAAATATTTATTTGTTACCACGTAGAAGACAAATAAAAAACGCCCTGAAGAATCAGCGCGTTTTAAACAAAGGAACACAAATGAGAAAATATATAACTCTAAAGATTAGTTGTCTTTAATTTCTTCGTGATCTTAACATCAAAACTCATCTCGCTTCCGCCCCGCTTCGCCTTTACTTTATATTCGGTCTTATCCTTATTCTCAGCAAGCTCTTCGCGAGCTTCATCCGTATTGCTTACTTTTTTTCCTGCAATCTCGACCAACACATCATCTTTTTTAAGCCCTGCTTTTTCAGCTGCCGAACCAGCATCTACATCCATGATCTTCACACCCGATTCATTTTCTGTATCCTGGATCTTTATTCCCAGACGACCTTTACCACCGCTATTAGCCCAATTATAATTATTAAAAATCTCGGGGGCGAGCTTCCCTTTCAAGCCTTGTATGTCTTCCAATCTACCCAGGCCTTGCATAGCACCGGG
>JBKJPO010000454.1:0-3760 GCA_046595095.1 Chitinophagaceae bacterium | reverse complement strand
CTTTTATAGAAATTACATTTGAATTTAAAGTGCCTTTTGATGCATATACTGCAAAGGTTCCTGCCTGGGTAAAAGTAAAACTGTTGCCGCTAATTAAATTGCCGTTTACATACAATTTGCTTGCTCCTGTTACCGGTGCATTGCTAAGAGAAGACTTTACCGTGAAAGTTACAGAGCCTCCTGCAATAACATCAGTTGCGTCGGATGTAATAGTTATTGACTCCGGTGCTTGTGTAAAATCTGATTCTGTTTTTGTGCAGGAATAGAGCAGGAATGCCATTCCTAAAAAAGATAAATACAACCGTAATTTTTGCATAATATTTAAATTTTATCGTTTCAGAATCTGAGGGCAAGATTTATAATAGGTTTGCTGCTTTTACACAAAGGAAGTAAAAATAATTTACGTAAAAATCTTTTCGACAGATGTCACAAAAGCATCATAAAAGCATTCGTTTTTCTTGAGGCCAAGGGCAATTTATACATTCTGCCTCGGAACTGCGGCTTGTCTTTATATAATTGATGAAGATAAAAACTTTTGCTTGGCAGTGTTCGACTGCTGAAACTGTATACCAGACCCGCACGGTTGGCGGTGTGAAAAGGCGCACTCCATCACCGACAAATGGTGGAGCCGTTTAATCGATAGGTGGCATACCTAGTTCAGAACCTTGATTGAAGGGATTAATTGATTACTTGATTAATATCTTTAAGATGGATTGTAATCTGGAAATCTTCCAATCTTTTAATGAAGGTTCAGATCCTCCGTGACGGCAGCAATAACCACTACAGTTTGTTGTGTTATTCCCACATCTTCAGCCTTTCTTTTTAGAACCTGAACATTGTCTTGAAGAGCATCCAGTCGTCCGACTACTTGTTGAATATGCTACGCTACTCGTACGTTTCGACGAAGGTCTAGCCTTAGTTGTCGTAGTATTTATGCTTGTTGTATTTCTTGGCTTTTAGGGGTTTTCTTTTTAACCTTGCTTAGATGTGTCGGTTGGGACATTTTTAAATTTTCTGCCTGATTGAAAGTTGTGTCTAAAAGAGATGATGTGTCATTGCCCTTCAATGTCTCGGAGTGATTACCGCAAGTCATTATAAGTCCACAAATAATGATAGATAATATTGTAAAGGGGGTTTTGAGAATTTTATTCGAATTCATGTCTAAGAATTTATTGAGAAATATTTGAAACCCAAGGTGGTTTATAAAGTGGGATTTAATAGCTATACTTATTCTCAAAACGCTTTAAGCAACATCCATAGGACATATTTTTATACATGATGCACTTAGAATTGAATCCGGCATTTTGGTGCTGGATCTCTGAAAAGAAGATGCGCTTATAAAAACAAGCAAAAGCAGTAAGGCGGTTTTCATTCATATTTATTTAAAGCAATCTAGTCGAATTTATCGCTGATCTTTTAACTTGATGATGTTTAATGTAGTTTCGTTTCTACAGCGATTATTCTTGCGCATCAGAACAGCCTGATATTTCGTCTAAAGGTAGACGTTAGCAGTTTAATTTTTAGTTCCGGTTTATTTTAATTACAATTGCATGCAGGTTTCCACGCTGTCTTTTAGTGTTCCGGAGGCTTCATCAAAAAGCATATCCCTTTGTTTTTTTGAAGTTTTATTATCCTTCGATTTTTTGATGGTCGCTCTTATAGGTTCAAGTACTTCAAAACAACGGGTAACTTTTGCTCATAGCGTTCATCGGCCTCCATGCTTATCAGTAATTCTTCATATGCATCCAGCAAGCTAAAGCGCCATTATTTTTTACTCAAGCATTGTTTTGATTAAGTAAGAATTAATTCACGCTGCTTTTGAACTTTGACTTTTTGCATTTTCCCTCCACCTCATCTTTGTTTGGCAGTTTCCAATTTTTACTGTAATTTTTGGAGTGGGATAATCTCCACTAACTATGCAAAAAATTCTATTAGTGGAAGATGATCCTGAAATCAGGAAGCTGATCAGCCTTCATTTTGAAGCAGCCCAATATAACCTTATTTACAGCACTACGGGAAACGATGCCTTAAAGAAAATTGCTGATGATGCCTACAATCTTATCATTCTCGATATAACCTTACCCGATAGTAATGGTATAGAAATATGCAAACAAATAAGAGCCTCTGATACGCACACTCCTGTGATTATGCTTACCTGCCATTCCGAAGAATCGGACAAAGTGCTGGCCCTTGAGTTGGGCGCCGATGATTATGTTACCAAGCCTTTTGGCATCCTGGAGTTAATGGCCAGGGTAAAAGCCCTCATGCGCCGCTCTACCAACGGTAAAGAAGAAATACCGGAAATGAAAGAAATAAATATAAAAGGCCTTGTGATAGAGCCTGATAAAAAAAAGGCATGCCTGCATGGAAAGCGTTTGGAATTAACAGTAAAAGAATTTGACCTGCTGTGGCTCCTGGCCAGTAACCCCGGAAAAACATTTACCCGCAAAGACCTGCTGCAGCAAGTATGGGGCTTTGCTTTTGCAGGTTACGAGCATACCATCACTTCGCACATCAACCGCCTGCGCTTAAAATTGGAAACTGATCTGGCTCATCCTTCGTTCATCTTAACCGCCTGGGGTTCAGGCTACCGGTTTACCGAATGAAACATAAGCCTGCCATATTCAGACGCTTCGCCATTATTATTTTTAGTGTAATTGCGGTATTAGGATTGCTGTTTATCATGATCACTTACCTGGCTACAAACTATTACCACCAGGCAAGCACTCAGTTGCTAAATAAAGATGTGGCAGCGCATATTGCAGAGTTTACATCTCCCTTCAGTGAAAGCGGAATTGACAAACAAAAAGCCGATTCTGTATTTTATAATGCCATGGTATTAAACCCCAGCGCTGAAGTTTATTTTTTAGATACGAGCGGAAAAGTAGTTGCCTTTCATTCATCCGAGGAAAAGATCGTGCAGTGGATGGTTTCGTTAGCTCCCATAAAAAAATATATCGAAACAAAAGGTGAAGACTATATAAAAGGAACAGACCCGAAAGATCCTGGTCAATTAAAAATTTTTTCGGCTTCCGAAGTAAAAGATAAGGCCAGGACATTAGGATATATCTATGTTATTCTAGGCAGTAAAAAATCGGAGGGCATTATGGATTTGCTTTATGGCAATCATATTATCAGTTTGGCCATCAAGTCATTTATTGCCATTCTCTTACTTTCCTTTTTGATAAGCTTTATCTACTTCAAGCGGATGCGCAAAAACTTCGGCCAGATGATTGCCGTGCTGGAACGCTTTGAAAGCGGCGACTATGCGGCGCGATTTAAAAAAAATGGCAACGAACTGCAGCCTATAATGCATGCATTTAATAAAATGGCCGACCTGCTTACTTCTACTATCAATAAGCTTACTAAATCTGAAGCGGAAAGAAAAACTTTTATTGCCACTATATCCCACGACCTGCGAACGCCGCTCGCTATTGCACGGGGCTATACGGAAACACTTATGCTCAAAAGAGAAAAAGGCGATGTTACAAAAGAGGAAGAAGACGATTATGCGCAGCTAATTTATGCCAAAATGCTGCAGATAGAAAACATGGTAAAGCAGCTGTTTGAGCTGTCGAAAATGGAATCTGTTGAATTTAGCCCGCATAAAGAACCTTTTGTGCTCTCCGAGATTGTGCAGGAGTCAATGGCCAATTTTCAGATGATGGCTTTGAAGAAAGATATTGATTTAAAATGCACCCAATGCCTATATCATGTATGGATCAATGCAGATATAAGCATGATAGAAAGAGTAGTGCAA
>JBKJPO010000325.1:0-3743 GCA_046595095.1 Chitinophagaceae bacterium | reverse complement strand
CGGTTTTAAAAAATTAACAGCATCAATCTACGTGGTTTAACCAAAAAGCAAATGCAGCTTCGCATTTGCTTTTACTAAATTTCGTATTATAGTTATGATCTATACTTCCATCTCCAGCTTTTTCCGATATTCGCTGGGAGTCATTTTTTTTAATTTTTTAAACTGCTTATTAAAATTTGAGAGATTATTGTACCCCGATTTGTATGCAGCTTGTACCACATTCACCTCATTTTCTGAAAAAAGCTTACATGCATACCCGATTTTCACACGATTTAAATACTCTACAAAAGTTACCCGGTAATGTTCCTTAAAAAAGTTGCAGAACGTAGTAACGGCCATATTTGCTACCGAAGCAATTTCAGTCAGCGAAATATCTTCATAGAAATTACGCATGATATACTCATTGATCTTGTTGAAATGATCAGAGGTATTACTATTAATATTTTGTAACGAGCCCGGACTTGCCAGCAACTCGTATTCCGATTTTTTTAACCCGGATAAAATATCAAAAATGCGAAATAAAGAAGAAAGGCGCTGAAGACCATTGTTAAGCAACATTTCTTCCATTAACGCATTGATTTTTTCACGGGCTTTACCTTTTATCACCATGCCGCGATCAGAGATTTTCAGGAACTGCCGGAATTCATTCATTTCGGGAATTTGCATAAAGGTCTGACCTAAAAAATTGTCAACAAACTGAATAACGATTGCATCGGCCAGGTATTCTTTTTTCCCCTGAACAAATTCCGGGTCATTCACCCATACATGCGGAATCAGTGGACCCATAAACACCAGGTCTCCTTCTTCAAAATGGCCAATATGATCGCCCACCATACGACGACCTGTACTTCTTCTGATCATTACCAATTCATACTCCGGATGATAATGCCATGGATAAGGGAAATAAGGCCCCACTTCGTTAAAGACTATAAATGATTTATCAATTTCTTGCGGTAAACGCCTTTCTACAGATTTCATTTGATAGTTTTAATATTAATCCTTAAGGTATAAAAGTAGCCGGGTTTTCAATTTCCAATTTATGAAAAAGTGTGTAATAAATTCCAAAAAAGGTTATTAAATAAAATGGCGGAAATAAATTTTTCCTGATGTATTCCTAAGTTAATCTCTTGGAATAGCAAACAACGCTTTACAATTCCGATGCACTATCCATATCTAAATAAAGGGTAGCATTGCTATGTTTTTTGAGTGACGTTGACGGATAATTTTCATTCACTTCACTATTCAGTGTATGAAATACTGCCATTGCCTTTTTTTTACCAGGCACTATGCAATAAATTGAATTTGCCTGAAGCAAGGCCGGAACAGTAAGTGTAATTGCGGAAGTGGGTACATCTTGAAGTTGAGTAAAGCAACCATCATGAAGCTGTTGCTGCCGGGAGAGTTCATCCAGGGTAACCACCTTTACCATAAGCGGATCATTAAAATCAGCATTGTGAGGATCATTGAATGCAATGTGCGTGTTTTCACCAATCCCCATGCATACAATATCTGCAGGATATTCCTTTAGCAGTTTTGCATATCGAAGACATTCAGCATGCAGGTCTTCCGCATTTCCATTTATGTAGTACACTTCATTAAAAGACACCTTATCAAATATATTCTCATTTAAAAAATGAGCAAAGCTTTGGGCGGCGTTATTGTCTAACCCAATATACTCATCCATGTGAAATGCATTCACCCTTCTCCAGTTTATATCTTTCTCCTGCGAAAGAGAAAAAAGAAATTCATTTTGAGAAGGTGCTGCGGCAAAAATGATATTTATAAATCCTTGTTTTAGTAACAGTAATTCTTTTATTTTTTCGGCTGCATCTTTAGCCGCTTCAGCACCCATTTGTACGCGGGTTTCAGAAATTCTAAGTTTTAATTCATTGGCTGGTAATTTTGCTGCTTGTATCATATTTTCTACTTGTAATATTAATTTAAAGCTGATCAGTTAACTACTAAAAACCTGTCAATCTAACCATCCTCCCCGAACGGGCGCTTTCATAAATTGCAAGGACAATTTCCACTGATTTACGCCCCTCAACGCCATCAACTAAAGGCTTGTCTCCTGTTTCAATTGAATGTATCATATCTTCTATCTGACTTTGATGTCCTTTAAAATTGATGTCAGCAGAATTGGAAACACCACCGTGCGAAACATTACCTCCGGACATTGCATTTATGATGAGTTTATCGTCGCTGGTTTCCTGTTCAAATTGCCATTTTATTAAATTACTTTCTTCGAGGATGGCGGTTCCTGTTGTACCCATTACCTCAATACGTTTTAAAGTGCCTGGAAAAACAGCAGTAGAGCATGCAATCGTTCCTAATGCTCCATTAGCGAATTTTAAGGTAGATACAACAGTATCTTCCACTTCAATTCCTTTATGCCGGATATTAGCAGTAACAGATTGAACAGATTCCACAGGCCCCATAAACCATTGTAATAAATCTATAGAATGAATACCCTCATTCATAAGTGCCCCGCCACCATCAAATTCCCATGTACCTCTCCAGGCAGAAGATTTATAATAGCCGGCGCTTCTGTTCCATTTTACATAAGCATCACCCAATACCAAATCCCCAAACCTTTTTTCATCAATTGATTTTTTTACCTGTTTACTCGCTTCATAGAAACGAGAGGGAAAAATAACGCCTGTTTTTACGCCTGCTTTATTTGCCGCTTCAATTATTCTATCACATTTTTCAAGCGTTACCTCTAATGGTTTTTCAATCAGGCAATGCTTACCTGCTTCAATACATATAATTGCGGGATCAAGATGTATTCCTGAAGGTGTACAAATACACACTATATCTATTTCAGGAAGATTTACCAATGCATCTAAAGTGTCGTAGGCCGTGCAATTATTCTTGAAGGCAAATGCTTCTGATTTGTTTTTGTTGATACTGTATACTCCAACCAAGCTGGCATTCTCTATGGAATCTATAGCCATAGCATGTATGTCTGAAATTACTCCTGCTCCTACTATGCCAAACCCAAACTGCCTTTTCAATATTCAAAATTAATTTGTTGTAAGAATTATTGGTCAAAAATAATCTCTCCATTTTTTATTACCGTCATAACCCGTATCTCTTTTCCATTTAGTTGAAATATCACCTTATCATTTTTATAATTGAAAAAATCGTGGTTTTTCTCTAACAATTTTGCTGCGTTTGCAGATGCCAACTGCCACGCCTCGCCAACTGTTGCAAGATTTTTACTTAAAAGATATTCAACATTTTCTAACAATGTTTTAGCTGCTCCTGCAACCAGACCCGGGAAGCTTTTGAGAGATACTCTTTTTTCTTCATCTACTATTACCGTACCCCCAATATGATTTTGATATTCTCCCGAAGGCATTCCTGCAAAACAGGTAGCATCGCTGACTATTATGGCAGCTTTCGCTTTATTTTTTATCACTACTTTTATGAATGAGTCCGGAATATGTATTCCATCAGTAATGATGCAAGCGTACAATTCTTCATCTGACAATTGATCCCAAATAATGTTGGGATGGCGGGGCAACAGCAAAGGAACCCCATTGCCTAAATGAGTGGACAAAGATGCTCCCGCTTTAACCGCAATACTAATCTGTTCTGAATCCGCCATTGAATGTCCTATAGAAACCAGCATACCGTGGTCCTTACATTTTTCTATGAATGAGCGGGAGCCTTCCCATTCCGGTGCTATAGTTATCAATTTTATTTTTCCACCTGCTGCTTCCTGAAATCTTTTCAGG
>JBKJPO010000376.1:0-3667 GCA_046595095.1 Chitinophagaceae bacterium | reverse complement strand
GCCACTGCAAGATGTTGGTTTTGATGGATTAGGAGATGAGGCGGAGCGTTTAAATAATCTGCCTGTCTTTTTAAACGCTCCGCCTCATCTCCTAATCCATCAAAACCAACATCTTGCAGTGGCCTGTCTTCCGGATCATTACTGAAAGCATTCGTAACCTGGATTGGATTACGTGGCACGCGACCCCAGGTAGAAGTATCAACTTGTGAAGGGGCATTGGGTGTAGGTAATCCATTTTCATAAAATCTTCTCGAATCTTTTAATACATCTTCAGATACATTACCAAGATTGATATAAAATTTACCTCCGGTACTATTTGCCTTTGTAATAAACGGATCCTGGATCCAGGCCTCAATAAATTCTACGTTTCCTGTTTCGAAATCAGTTTGATCAATGCTTCGCATCAATCCACCCCATCTTGATTTTGGATTTAACAACTTTCCGGTTGTGCCAACTCTTCCTGCGGCTGCATCATAATTATATGGGCCGCGCTGTTCAGGATAGTAAGCAATGTCAAATGTTATCAACTGGTTTTGGCCAAACTCTGTTGTGCGTTGTGGGAAAATTTCAGATTGTGATACAGCACGTACTCGGGGATCTGATAGCTCAGTTTTGTTATTACCAATCGGGTTATTAGGGCTTCGTGCATCCTGCAACGTTGGTTCGATCTGGTACCAGGCTATTTTGGCCCTGTTTCTACCATAAATGATCTGGTTATTGGCACTCGCTTCAGGGAACAAAAGCGCAGGATTATTGCGGGCAGTCGCTCCAAATGGTGTAGATGCAAGTGCCCACGCGATTGGTGGAAAACGAAGATCGATACTACTCTTGCTTCCTTCAAAATTATCAATATATACGAGACCCTCTTTTCCTTTACCGATTTGTGGTGCATGGCCAGGATCAAAATATGCTCCTTCAACATATGCATTTATTGAGGATGGAGCCGTAGTAGAATAAAATGGAAGTTTGTCCAAAAATTTAGTAAGGCGGGGAACATCCCTGCGATAATTAAGATCCATACCATACATGGTATTGCGGATTGGATCTTCTCCATAATCTACTTTTGTAAAGAATGGACGTTCGCCAAGTCTAACCATTGTAGCACCGAGAGACAATTGACTCCTGGCTGTATTCTTTGCCAGGTAGTCGAGTCTTAGTGCCATATAATTTCTTTGCTGGATACCAAAACTTGCATTGTTCTCAAAATTTACCTGTACAGGAAGCCCGGCGTTAGTGATTGCAGCATTTATAATTTTAATAGTGCCCAGGTCATAATTAATGGTATAGTCCAGGTTTTCCTGTAATATCTGTCCACCTGCAGTAACTGTTACCGAACCGGGAGGTATGTTATAACCAATGCTGATATCTGACGAAGAAGAAGTACGTGCAGAGCCTTTTAGCAAATACCGGTTCAGGTTGGGAAATTGTTGAGCAACTGCCTTTATCGAATCATAAAGCGCAAAATATAATGTATCCTTAGCCCCCGGAGGTGGTGGTGGCGTATAAACATTAACTGCCAGGTCCTGGCCAAATGGTTCCAGAACAGGAAAGATGATTCTACTGTATTGAGGTATTACCGTAAACCCTTCCACATAATCGAATACGCCATCCGGCTGGGGATCATTATTGTTATTTAGCCTGTCAAGATTCAGCAGGCTAAGAATTGGCGTTCCCTGGTTTATATTGCCAAATGGTACATATCGCTTTGCACCAAGACCCGGTTCTTCATACAAAACATCGAGTTTAAAATCCTGCCGCTCGAGTGTACCGAAGCCAACACTGTAAACATTCTTCATCATCAGATCCCAGATAGGAAGCGCAGGTCGTTGAGATGTTGCTTTTAATAATTTAAGGAAAAGAACTTTCTGGTTTGCAGTTGTAGTGTCTGGCGGAAGATCCTGCGAAAATTCACCTACCTGGAAAACTTTTCCGTTGTACGTATATTGATAGGCAACTGCCAACACCTCATCCGGCTGCAAAGGTTGGTTAAGCGAAACGAAGCCAATCTTTTGATTGTAGATGTATTGAGTTGAATCCAGCTTACGCGCAAAAGTCTTTTCAAAATCCTGTACTGGCTGAAGACCCATTGCAAGAAGCTGATTTGTTACCAGAGCAGGATTACGATTACTTGCATTGCTGGTGATGGTGGTGTAAAGGCTATTGGCACCATTGGAAGGTAGGCCACCCGACTCTGCAAGGTTCGCTAATCCTACTATGTCCCTCGCTTCTGTAGTCGTGCCATTTTTATTTGTAACCCAAACTTCAAGCCTTAAGATCTGAACCGGTGTTGTAACCGCCGGCAGGTTCTGCATGCTCTTATTATAATTGTTCCGAAAATATTGAGCTAAAAGAAAGTGACGGTTCTCTTCATACTCATCTGCTTTTACCTGGAAAAGTTGCGAAGCAGCTCCGCCCTGGAGATTTACGGATTGACGCTGGGATTTTTGATTTGCAAAAACTGAAGTGATAAATAGCTTACCGAATTGTAATTGTGTTTTCAAACCAAAAAGAGATTGTGCGCCGGGAATGAGCGTGCTCCTTGATGGAAATGAAACGTTTCCCGCTTCAAATCTTTTTATGATCTCATCATCAAGACCTGAATAGTCTAGCTTAAGCTGGTTTGAGAAATCAAAATTCGCCAGTGTATTATAACTTATCGGGAATTTGAGTTTATCGCCAATATTGGCATTCACATTTATCTGCGCTGCCATATCAAAGTCAAATCCACCATTCTTCCTTGCACGCTCAGGCAAAGTAGGATTCTTGATATTTTGTCCCTGGTAGCCTGCAGTAATATCCACATTTCCCTGTGGTTGTATTTCTACTTTTCCATTCCCAAACAACCTGTTGAAAAGATTGTCGTAAATATTGAGTTTTGGTTTAACCAGTTTCCTGTTGAGGACGCTTAGTGTATTTGCTCTTTTCCTGAAATATTCCGCTTCAGATCTCTTCCCTTCCAATGTCAGAAATTCATCAAAGGTATACCAGGTGGGCGTTCTGTAATAGCGGGTGCCGATCTTTTCATAAACATAATAACGCCTGGTTACCGGATCGTAAGCAATAGAATCTGTAATATTTGCCGGCTTATTGAGATCAATTCCTCTCCTGGAATTATTTGAATATGGATCGCCGCGACGGTCGGTAATTGGGTAAGGTAATGTATCAAGTTGTTGCTGAAGAGTGGTATCCAAATCAAATGCAATTGCATTGCGGGGAGAACCAAGCAGGCAAAGTAAAGTAAGCAAAACAGTCCCTAAGCCAAGCAGTTTTGGAGTTAGTTTTCTTTTAAAAGGCATCCCGTAAATGAATTAGCGTAGCGATCTTATCAAATGGCTTTCAGTGCTTTTTTGACCAGGTCTTCTAGGCTTATGCCAGGATCCTGGGTTTGGATTATTTTTTTAATCGATTGTTCTGCTGCTGGTTTGGCTATACCCAGCGCTATTAGCGCATCTAACGCGTCATACTCTACGCTATTGCCCTGTATAGCCGATATGTTTACATCGAATGATTGCTTATTCAATTTATCCCTCAGTTCCAATACCAGGCGTTCGGCAGTTTTTCTGCCTATTCCTTTGACGCCTTCAAGCGCTCTTGCGTTGCCTTGAAGGATCGCTCTCTGAATCTCTGCAGGACGCATATTGGACAACATCATCCTTGCAGTAGCTGC
>JBKJPO010000457.1:0-4915 GCA_046595095.1 Chitinophagaceae bacterium | reverse complement strand
ACCAGGATGGGCATCGATGCATATCCAGCGCCACTATACCCGGTAAATACAAGTACAATTTCAATCAAGGAAAATTACAAGGGCGAAGAAAACAAAGCAGATTTCGCCGATGTATGCCTGGCCGGTAGACTCATGAGTATTCGTGATATGGGAAAGGCGAGCTTTGCGGTTCTCCAGGATAGCGTTGGTAAAATTCAGATCTATGTAAGAAAGGATGACATCTGCCCCGGTGATGATAAATCGATGTATGATATCGTATGGAAAAAATTACTTGACATCGGTGACATCATAGGAGTAAAGGGATATGTATTTACAACAAAAACGGGGGAAACGTCGATACATGTAAGTGAGTTCATCCTGCTTACAAAATCTCTTCATCCTTTACCGGTGGTGAAAGAAAAAGATGGAGAATCTTTTGATGAAGTAACAGACCCGGAGTTTCGTTACAGGCAACGTTATGCTGACCTGATCGTAAACCCTCATGTTAAAGAAACATTTCTTAAAAGAACAAAATTTATAAATGCTATACGGGAATTTTTAAATGAAAAAGGGGCGATAGAAGTGGATACTCCAGTCTTACAAGTTATCCCCGGCGGAGCTGCTGCAAGGCCATTTAAAACGCATCATAATGCACTTGATATTCCATTTTATCTTCGTGTTGCAAACGAATTATACCTCAAAAGACTTATTGTAGGCGGTTTTGATTGGGTGTATGAATTCAGCAGAAATTTTCGGAACGAAGGTATGGATCGCACCTATAACCCTGAATTTACCGTACTGGAATTTTATGTCGCTTACAAAGATTACCTGTGGATGATGGAAACTACGGAACAATTGCTCGAGCGTGCATCAATTGCAACAAACGGTACAACCATCGTAAAAAGCGGGGAGAGCGAAATAGATTTTAAAGCCCCATACCGGCGTATAACCATGTACGATGCCATAAAAGAATACACCGGTATTGATATCACTGGCATGCATGAAGAAGCATTGCGGGGAGTATGCGCCAAATTAAATATCCATGCAGATAGTAATTATGGCATTGGCAGACTTGTGGATGAGATCTTCAGTGAAAAGTGTGAACACCATTTTATCCAACCTACGTTTATTATTGATTACCCGGTA
Organism: Chitinophagaceae bacterium; assembly: GCA_046595095.1. Taxonomy (GTDB): domain Bacteria; phylum Bacteroidota; class Bacteroidia; order Chitinophagales; family Chitinophagaceae; genus Ginsengibacter. The sequence continues at coordinate 3,790 of JBKJPO010000457.1, read as the reverse complement.
GAAATGAGTCCGCTTACAAAAAAGCATCGCAGCAAGCCTGGACTGGTGGAACGTTTTGAGCTGATGATTAACGGCAAAGAAATTGCTAATGCTTATACAGAGCTGAATGACCCCATTGAACAACGTGAAAGATTTGAGGAGCAGGTAAAGCTAATGGAGCGTGGTGATGATGAAGCAATGTTTATTGATTACGATTTTCTTCGAGCATTGGAATATGGTATGCCCCCCACAAGTGGGATTGGTTTTGGTATTGACAGGCTATGTATGTTGCTTACAGATTCTCCCTCTATACAAGATGTATTATTGTTTCCACAGATGAGGCCGGAATACAGATTATAATGTTTTCTATGATTTAGCTGATTAGATCGATCATCAAATAATTATTTATCATATGAGCATAAAAAGCGGGGCCCTAAAGCGCTAAATTATTTTGAAGAGAAACGCAGGTTCATCGAAATTGATGAAGCCTGGTCAATGAATTGCCATGTTAGGCATTCTTCTTGAAACGTTAAAGCGCCTCTTAGATCAATATCAAGTCTGAAAAAAATTTAACTTGCCTCTTCATTTTTTTATTACGCTATCTATGTTTACAACAAAGCAGAAAGCTTTCTGCACATTCGTTTTAAGCTTATGCTCACTAAGCCTTCTATCCCAAAAGAAAGATTTTACAAATGATCAGTTATTAAAAAATCAACTCCCTGCCATCACTACAACCTTACCCCAACTTGTAAAATGGGAAACTGACAGAGTATTGGTTTTAAGAAAAGAAATTCACCCTGATTCTGCATTTGCAACTTTCGTTTTGGACCCACAGAAAGGGAAAGAACAATTATGGGTGGCTGAAAATGTCATAACAAAACCAGCCCTGGAAAACCGAGTGTTTACAAAGTCAAATGACTTGTATCTTTTGGGAGGAATCATGGCTGAAGTCAGGCTTACTAACGATAAAGAAAAAGAAGTTAATCCTGTAGTTTCTCCCGATTGGAATTATGTGGCATTTACAAAATCTAATAACCTCTACGTAATCGATCTTAATACCAGGAAAGAAACACAGGTAACCAAGGATGGAAGCGATGTGATCCTAAACGGGTATGCAAGCTGGGTGTACATGGAAGAAATCCTGGGCAGAGCAACTGACTACAAAGCTTTCTGGTGGAGTCCGGATAGCAAACACCTTGCATTTTTCCGTTCTGATGATTCACAAGTTCCACAGTTTACCATCACTGATGCCAATGGGGATCATGGAGTTGTTGAACTAACACGCTATCCAAAAGTTGGCGATAAAAATCCTGAAATTAAAGTTGGCATCTTCGAGGTAAATAAGCGCAAAACGATATGGGCTGACTTCGATCCAAAAGATGATCAATATTTTGGAATGCCTTACTGGCGGCCTGATGGCTCATCGCTACTGCTTCAATGGATGGATCGCAAACAGGAGAATCTGAAAATCTATGATATCAACCTGGATAATGGAAATAAAAAAGAATTTTATGCTGAACACCAAAGATCCTGGGTTGAGTTTGATAAAAAAGGAAAAAGATTGACGTTCCTTAAAAACGAGAAAAACTTCTTGTATACTTCTGATAAATCAGGCTTCAACCATATTTATCATTATGGACCGGATAGTAAATTGATCGGCCAGGTTACCTCTGGCAAGTTTGCTGTAACGTCCATAAACCTGGTTGATGAAAAAAAGGGACTTGTTTATTTTACCGCAAGAGGTAAAGAAAATACTGCAAGGGAGGATTTTTATAGCATCAGGTTGAATGGTAAAGATTTGAAACGCCTGACTTTTGGGGATTTTACACACAGCGTCCAATTATCACCAGGTGGTAATTATTTTATTACCACTTACGGTAATGCTACAACGCCAAATCGTATGGCATTGTTGAGTATAAAAGGAAAATTGATCAAAGAATTGGGGGATGCCAAAGGGCCGGAATTTGATAATTACAATTTTGCAAAAAGTGAATTGATCCGAGTAAAAAGCGATGATGGTTTATATGATCTTCCTTCATACATCACCTGGCCTTTGAATATGGATCCAAATAAAAAATACCCGGTGCTTGTAAGCATTTACGGAGGACCTGACAGGCAGGATGCTTTTGACAAATGGACATTAACTGCTAATCAACAATGGTATGCAAAAGAGGGGCTTATCCAGATAGCAATCGATCATCGGGGAAGTTTGCATTTCGGTAAGGAGGGTTCATCCAACATGCATCGCAATCTTGGTTATTGGGAAATGAAAGACTACTCTTCTGTTATAAATTATTTGATAAATAAAGGGTTTGCCGATTCCACAAAAATCGGTATTGTGGGATTTAGTTACGGAGGTTATTTAAGCGCGTATGCTTTGACGTATGGAGCAGATGTTTTTACCCATGGGATGGCAGGAGGTACTGTTACAGACTGGCGATTATATGATACCCATTATGCTGAAAGATTAATGGATACACCGGCAGAAAATCCTCAAGGATATAAATCTGCTTCAGTGTTGACACATGCCAACAAATACAAAGGGATGTTGCAGATCGTCCATGGGATGATCGATGATAACGTCCATATGCAAAATAGTATTCAACTGGTAAGTTTACTCCAGGAACAGAAAAAAGATTTCGAGTTTATGCTCTATAGTGGTAGTCGACATGGCTGGAAAGGAAATAAATGGGCGCATTTTCAAAATCTAAAAACAAAATTTATTTATAAGTATTTATTGGAGCAGCCTGTTCCAAAAGAAGCGCTTAAATAATGGTCAATGTTAGTACCCTACATTAACCATTATTTACTTATCCTTTTTTCCTTAGCTTCAAATAATCCAGGTAATAAATCACTTTTAGTGAAAGATTATTACTCTGAGGTGCAGAGAAAGTCTTATCAATATTTTTGAAGTAATTAGAATCTACCACATCGTCAAAAGCATAGATGGCATTTTTGTAAACCACATTCACAAAGCTTCCCGGTGCAAACTGCCAGGTATACACAGCATCAATATTGAATGCATTGAAGTTTTGATTTGTATTCTTTGTAAAATTGGGGTGATGCGAAATATGGCCATCGGGATTTAAGAGATAATACTCTTTAGTCTCCTTATCACTCCAATAATGCCTTGCCCGGAAAGTAATACCTGTGCGTTTATTAAAATTGTATTTAGCGCTGATCACATTCTCAATAGTATGACGGTCACGGCGGTCAAAGATCACATCGTCGCCGGAAATAGCAGCAAACCCTACATTATTATAGGAAGGCCGAAAACTTATTTTCTGATCAATAGAAAATTTATCGTTAAATCGATACCTGTTTCCCATCCCAAATCCATACATCTTACCATTTTTAAACGATGTTTTTTCTGTATAAAACTCCATGAAAACAGCATATTTCTTCGCCCGGTTGGTTTCGCCCCAGAAACTTAAGCTGTAAGAAGAAGGAGTTTTATAAAACCTGTTACGAACCCTCGGCTCATAGAAATCATTTCCCCTGGCGTTATAACCCACAAAAATTCCCGCATACCATAAATTCTTCAATTGTCCGTTAGCATTTGCGTTCCAGTTGAAACTCTGGAAAGCATCTTTTCTGAACCTGCGGCTATAATTAAAATTATTATTTATACGCAGATTATTATACCATTTCCCCGGCTTGATCCACCTATATCCCATGTAAAAATAATGGTCGAGGTAATTGTTGTTTGTAAAATAGCCCATGTCGCTTATGTCATATTTTTCATCAGCGAGTTCCTGGTATAAATTGAAATTGAACCTACCCCCATTTTTTCCAATGCCCAATGCATGAG
>JBKJPO010000429.1:0-9413 GCA_046595095.1 Chitinophagaceae bacterium | reverse complement strand
CCAGGACCACAGACTAGTTGTTTTTAAGTACCTTAAATTCTGTCCGCCTGTTCTTTTCCCTTCCTTCAGGGTTGTCAGATCCATCTTCATTTGTATTAGGCGCTACGGGTACAGTTTCCCCATAACCTTTTATTTCTAGTCTTGATTTATCGATTCCCTTACTTATGAGATAGTTTACCACACTCTCTGCACGGCGTTCGGATAAACGGTTATTATATTCATCAGAGCCTTTGCTATCGGTATGCGCACTCAGTTCGATCCGGGCCGTTGGGTTATCTTCCAACAAAGTCACGAGCTTATCAAGTTCAGGGTAAGAGGCTGGCTTAAGATCCCATTTATCAAATTCATAATACACATTATTCAATACAATTGGAACGTCAACTGGTGGTAATGTCACCGGGACAAGACAGAGTTCAGGAGCAACAAGATTTACAAGTTCTTCATCTGATGGAATTTTTATTTGAAGTGATCCTTCTGTGAATCCACCAAATGAAGCCGTTGCTTTAAGGTCCTGGAATTCATCCAGGGTAAAATAATAGCGGCCATTCATGTCCGTTGTCTTACTAAAAACTATACTGTTTGTTTTTGGATCAACTACATTTACTGAAGCCCCCACAATCGGTGTTTTACCTTCGCAGGAAACAACTATACCAGAGATCTGCTTCTTTACATTTTGTTTGTTCACTGAAAATAACTGGAGACAACAAGCTGCAGATCGGTCGGAACTTATTAAAGCATTTTGCAACACATTTTTACTCCCTGACCGGCTGGTGAAATAAATATCGTCTTTAACCGAATTAACCGGGTAACCAAAATTTACAGGTACTGCCAAATTATCGACTGTTCCTTTACTTTGGAAAAAGTCGTATCCACCCATCCCGGTCCTGCCATTACTGGAGAAGATCAGTGATTTCGAAGGAATATGATAAAAAGGGGCTTGCTCATCATCAGCAGTATTGATATTGCTTCCCATATTTTTCAGGTTTGAAGGATTGCCACTTGCATCAATTTCCGCATACCATAAGTCAAATCCACCATAACCTCCTGGCCTATCCGAAGAGAATAATAAATATTTTCCATCAGGAGATACAAAGGGCTGTTGATTATTTGCACCTTCAACATTTATGGTAGCATCGGCTAACATAGGAATTCCCCATTGCTTCCCAATTCTTAAACTGGTGTAGATTGCCGCCGACTTTTTTGCCTTGCCAGTAATCCACCGGGTTAGGAATAATGTATTGTGATCGGGGGTAACTGCAATCACGCCCTGGTGAATATCTTTTTCTTCCGGTAAGGCGATTCTTGAAATGCTCCTGATCTCACCTTCCGAATAAACAGCTTCGTAGACCCTGTTTTTGTGTACATTGTTTTTTGGAGCAGAAGCATCCGCCATAGTTGATGTAAAATAAATGGTATTATCTGGCATTGCTACCGGTGCATACAATGCCCCTGTATCGCCCGAGGCTTTTACTACAGAAAATAAAGAGAGGTCAGGCCTTTTCATTTGCACCTGGATAAATTTCAGGTTTGCGATTTCTTTTTTTGCACCTGAACTGTATTTATCAATTACCGTATACTCATTTAAAAAAGTTGTGAAGGCAAGCTCAGCCTCGGGAAATTTTTCAAGAGCCCGTAAAGTAGTTGCATGCCAGTAACGGGCAAACGGAAATAATGCTTTATCGAATTCTGCAGCCTCGCGATAGGCAGGTTCTGCTTTTGCGGGATAATTCAAAAGCCTGTAACTCTGGGCCAGGTTATACACAGCTTCCTGCCTGGTACTCATTTCTACCCTTTCTTTTTTGGAAGCATTTGCTCCGGGATTATGTACATTATACGGATTCCATGTCTGCAGGCTATTTCTTGATTTACCTGCATCAAGATACTTTTCATAATACTGCGTTGCAGAAAAATAATCTCCCTTCCTGTAATAGTCATCCGCTGCCCGCAAATAATCAAAAGCAAACTGCGCATCAACAGATGCATAACTAAGCAGGACAAGGGATGTAAGGAATAATTTCTTCATTATTTTTGGTTGTAATGGGTAAACAGTTTTAATAGGTTTAAGTCGTTTAAAGCGTTTAATAAAATCATTTAATTTCTGAAACTCTCTCCAGGGTTGTTCTATAACCCCTTATACCTTTTAAACGGTTTAAACGTTTTTATAGCCTCGGACACACAAATTCTGCTTCTGGCGTCTTAACTGATTTCCTCCCGATGAATGATAATGATATTTCAAAACTGCTTGCTCCGTTAACCAATTTGCCCAGGTCGGAAGTGTTGATATCATAACTTAATCCAAGTACCATATTCTTCCATGTGTAACCGGCAAACGGGGTTATAGCATCATTAAATCTATAGTTAGCGCCAATCATAAAATCAGTTCCGGGTGAAGCCCTGAGCTGACCATAAGCACCGATCATTGTTTCAGATGCAGTTCCTTGCCTCAGGTAAAGCGCATTGGGAGTGATGCTGAAAGATTCTGATACTGCCAGGCGTACACCTGCGTGTGCAGTGTATCTTCTTGGAATCTTTTCATCGCCCTTTGCACTAAATTGATCTTTGGGTGCAGTTAAATGTGCTGCAGAAAATCCGGCGAAAAGATTGGCTTTTTTCCCAGGCTTTGCATCATAATATAAAACACCAAAACCTGCATCGAATGAGCTAGCGGATTTTGATTGTAATTGGTCCGCAGTTTGGTTTGAAGGATTGTATCCGGTGATTGGATTCCATTGGTCACCAAAGGTTAATTTTTGTGGATTGAATCTCCGCTGTATCATTCCGATTTGCAATCCAATTACAACCCGCTTACTCTCATCTGCTCCAAATCTAACACCTGTATAAGCACCACTTGCATAAACCGTTGTATAATTATATCCGCCATCACCGGCTTTCTGATTGAGTACACTCAGTCCAAAGTTTGCATCTTTATTTGTTTTAAAATCCACGGATACTCCCGGAGTTGAGAATGGGCTGGTGATATTGCCCCATTGACTTCGGTAGATTCCGGATACCCGGTAATCACCATCAAATACGCCGGTTAAAGCGGGGTTTAACCATGAGGGGTAAACGTAATATTGCGTAAAATGCGGATCTACCTGGGCTTTCAACGTGAGGGCGCTGAATACTGCTATAACAGGTATAACTATGATCCTGGTACTTACTCTCATATCTTGTTAACTTTTTGCATTAATATTTTTATTCAAAAATTTATTTCAAAATTGTAATTGATCCATTGATCGGTTTGAAACCATTCTTCAATTCTATCACATAATAATATGTAGCAACCGGAAGTATTGCTCCATTGAAGGTTCCATCCCATGGTTTGGAATAATTCGCAGAGGAAAATACCCTCTGCCCATACCTGTTGAAAATCTCAACACTTGCCTGCGGATAATCCGCAAGGTTAGGAATTATCCAGGTATCGTTTATGCCATCACCGTTAGGTGAAAATACATTTGGAATTTTCACAGGTTTGAGGATTTTAACCGTGAGGAAATCTGATGCACCACAGCCACCGGGGCCAACAGCTGAAAGCGTGTACACCTGGTCGCGTGTAGCCACATGAGTTGGTTGTAAGCTAAAAGGATCTGACAAACCAAAACCAGGCGACCATGTAAAGTTAAATACTGAGCTATCGTTGGACGTGCCCTTGAACTGAATGGTAGAACCTTCAGCAACAACAAAAGATTGTCCGGCATCAATTTTCGGTTGAAGATGAACAGTAACCTGTTTTGTAAACGTATCAGAAATACATCCAATAGGATTTTTCACGATGAGGCTAACATTATACACCCGTGCCCTATAAAAATTCTTTGTAGGATTCTGTGCAGTATTAAAGGGACTATTATCACCAAAATTCCAACTCCATGAAGAAATAGTACTGTTTGGAGCGATACTCCTGTCGGTAAATACATTATCAGTACCCTGGCAAAGCTCTGTAGGATCCACGTCAAAATTGGCAATGGGTTTATCAAAAAATGCGCTGAATAGTTTTACCGTATCCGCTATGCATCCGAATGCTGAGGTAACGGTAAGGCGTACACTCACCGGGGTATTTGAACTATAAACATGCCCGGGACTGGTTAAAGTGGATGGTGCACTCAGGTCCCCAAAGTCCCAGCTATAATTCAAAACAGAGTTATCAGCAATTGAGGAAAGATTTGTAAAAGTTGTTGTGCCACCTGGCATACAAACTCCGGAAGGCAAACTGAAATCAGGTTTTGGTAAAGGCCTGATATTAACTACCTGTGTAACCGTATCTCCTGCGCAACTGCTGTCACTCATTGCAACCATTTTTATGGTATAGGTATTCGCGCTGCTATAAGTGTAATTAAATGCATTGGAATTGTTGAGCGTTATACTATTTCCATCACCAAAATTATAATAGTAACCGGTTACATTTCCTGCACTGATCGTTGACGAATTTGTAATTACTACATTCTGTCCAAGGCAAACAGATGGACTCGCAGTAAATATTCCGGATGGTTTAGGATTTACAAGAACACTACTGAAAGCCGTATCGCTGCATCCGGCAGGTGAAGTGAAAATGTAGCGGATTGAGTGTGCGCCGGCTCCAGCCAATGATGGAGAAAAATTGCCGGCACTATCTGTACCCGGACCACTATAACTAGCGGTACCAGGAACACTATTGGTTACAAACCCCGAAGCAATTGATACTGTTCCCACTGTGCTCTGGCAATAAGCAGGCAATGCCGGGTAGGTGATATCAGGTTTTATGCTGAAAGAAGCCGTGATCGTTGTATCGTCAACACAACCATTAGCCGAAGTGACGGTCAATTTAATCGTGTAAATTCCGTTCAGATAATTATGTGTAGGATTTGCAAGTGTGGATGTATTAGGGTTTCCGGCATTCGCATTTGGATCACCGAAATCCCAGGAATAAGTAAGCGCGGATCCGTCGGCGATAGTTGTTGCATTGTTAAACTGAACCAATCCTGTTGAAGCAAGACAGCCTCCGCTTGGATAAGTAAATGATGTAAACGGTTTCGCATAAACGCCAATTGTTTGTGTAGCAGTATCGGCGCAGCCACCTGCAGAAATAAAAATATACTTGATAACATGGGTGCCCGGACCTGCAATTGCAGGATTGAAGTTTCCTGCTGCATCGGTGCCTGTACCACTGTAGGATCCTGTTCCTGTAACATTGGAAACAGTAGCGCTTGCAACAGACACAGTACCAGCTACACTTTCACATACAGTTGTCAGTACTGGATATGTAATATCGGGTTTGATACTTAATGTTACGGAAATGGAAGTATCGTCAACACAACCATTTGATGATGTCGTAGTAAGCTTGACAGAATAAGTCCCTTCTTTATAAATATGTGTTGGGTTCTGAAGCGAAGAAATATTCGGATTTCCTGCATTTGCATTTGGGTCGCCAAAATCCCATGCATACGTTAGAGCAGTACCGCCTGAAATTGTTGAGGCATTGGTAAACTGGATTACACCTGTTGTTGTAAGACAAAGACCGGCATTAGAGCTATACGCAGCAAAGGGTTTTGCAAATACAGTGATCTGTTGAGTAGCGGTATCCCTGCAACCACCTGCCGAGGTGAATATATACGTGATAGTATGAATTCCGGCACCTGCTGTAGATGGACTGAAATTTCCATTGGCATCTGTCCCCGGACCTGCGTAGACTCCTGTTCCCAGAACTCCATTTGTAACAGAAGCTATAGCTATCGAAACTGTACCAACTACACTTGCACAAACATTTGTCAAAGCAGGATAGAGAGCATCAGGTTTTACACTGAAAGTGGCGGTGATAGTGGTATCATGTATACAACCATTTGCAGAAGTAACCGTTAGTTTAATGTTGTATGTACCGTCCTGGTAAATATGGGTTGGATTTAGAAGAGTAGAGGTATTTGGATTACCGGCATTTGCATTTGGATCACCAAAATTCCATAGGTAAGTTAATGTTGTAGCATCGGAAATTGTTGAGCCGTTTGTAAACTGAACAAGACCTGTGGTGGAAATACATCCTCCTGCCGGATAAGTAAATGCAGATCTTGGTTTAGCGTATACTGTGATTGTTTGAATCGCTGTATCAAGGCATCCACCGACGGATGAAAAAATGTACTTTATTGTATGGATGCCCGGCCCGGCTACTGATGGATTAAAATTACCCGCAGCATCGGTGGCTGTACCATTATAAACTCCTGTTCCGATAACATTTGGAGCAGAAGCTGTAGCCACAGAAATTGTTCCCGTTACACTCGAGCAAACCGGCGGAAGGGCGGGGTAGGTGGCATCTGGTTTAACTCCTACGGTGATACTAATAGTCGTGCTGGTAACACAACCAAACTGAGAAGTTACCGTAAGCTTTACCGGGTAGGTACCTTCCCGGAAATTATGGGTTGGATTGAGTAAGGTGGAAGTATTAGGATTTCCTGCATTTGCATTCGGATCAGCAAAATCCCAGGCATAAGTTATCGTTTGTGCATCAGCGATAGTCGAAGTATTTGTAAACTGAATAAAGCCGGTTGTGCTTACACATGCTGAAGAAGAATGAATGAAGTTTGTGATTGGTTTGGCATAAACAGTTATCAGTTGTGTGGCTGTATCGCTGCAACCTCCTGTTGATGTATAAATATACCTAATCGTATGTACTCCAGGCCCGGCAATAGCGGGAGTGAAAGTGCCGGTGGGGCTGGTTCCTGGACCACTATACACACCCGTACCGGTCACAACATTCAGGATCGTGGCAGTAGCAACTGAAAGACTAGCTACATTTTCGCATACAGGGGGAAGTGCTGGATAATTTATATCAGGTTTTACACTAAATGAAGTGGTAATGGTGGTATCGTCTATACAGCCATTAGCGGTTGTCACTCTCAGGAGAATTGTATATGTTCCTTCCTGGTAAATGTGCGTAGGGCTTGTAGCTGTGGAAGTATTCGGGTTACCCGCATTTGCATTGGGATCACCAAAGTTCCAGAGGTAAGTCATGCCTTGTGCATCACTTATGGTTGAAGTATTGGTAAACTGAACCTGGCCTGTTGTAGACAGGCAACCGCCGGGAGGATAAGTATAGCTTGCCAAAGGTTTATCGTATACCCTTACCTGTTGTGAGGAGGAATCTCTGCAGCCTGCAGTAGAAGTGTAGACATACCAGATTGTATGTAATCCTGGACCCGCTACCGCAGGGTTAAAGATCCCGGCAGAAGTAGTGCCGGGACCACGATAAATTCCAGTTCCGGGAACTGCGTTTGTAACAGAACCGTTAGCTACGGAAACTGTTGCGGTAGTATTTACACAAACCGGCGCAATTGGTCCATAAGCAGTTGTTGGTAAAACATTCATCGCGATAACTAAAGTAGTGTCGCCTGTACAGCCCGTGGATGTGGTTACATTTAATGTTACCGTATAGTTTCCGAAAGCTGTATATGTATGCGTTGGATTCTGAAGTGTTGAAGTATTTGGATTACCGGCATTGGCATTTGGATCCCCAAAATTCCAGAGATATGAAACGATTGGTTGACCGCCAAGATCGGTGGCACCGGTACCAAACTGGGCGATACCAGAAGCAGGTAAACAACCTGAAGGATAACTAAGACTAACGAGTGCTTTAGGCGAAACCTGAACCACTCTGATTGCTGTATCACTTTTGCAAAGTGCCGATGTTTTCACAAGATGCTTTATCGTATAAAATCCCGGCGTAGGATAATTAATTATTACGTTAGCATTAGTTGGATTGTTAAGAATTGTACTATTGCCAAGATCCCAATACCAGGTTGTAATCGGTGATGGTCCGGTATATGCGGAAGTATCAGATAAAGTAATTGCCTGTCCGAGACAAACTGCGGATGGCGTAGTACCAAAAGTGGCTGTTGGTTTTGGAAATACAGTAAATGGTTTAGTTGTATCTGCAGCGCAGCCTTCTGTTGAAACGATATTTAATTTTGTTGAATAAGAGCCAGGCCCTAATACCTGCTTTGCATTTGGTGTATTAGCAGAAGCCGGACCAGGCATTGACCAGAGCCATTGTCCAATCGTGTATCCATTACCGGTAGCATTTGGGCCAGTGTAATAAACTGTATCCAGCGTACATCCCGTATGGGAGATAATGAAATCGGGGAGTGGCCGGGGTTTGACTTCTACAGTAATATTGAGTTCTTCCGTATTGTTACAATTATCAATTACCGGGCTTGTAGCCTGTAACGGTATAGTAAAAATTCCAGCGGTATTGAAAGTATAAGTTCCCGGAAGAACATATTTAAAATAGTTCACTCCACCTCTTACTACACTACCAGCATAATAGGCAGAAGCAGGATTCATTGTAAAGTTTGCATTTGGAACTATAACAGATCCGAGGCTACTCAGATTCCAAACTAACTGTGTGGGCTGATAGCGTAATAATGCTGCTAATTTTACCGGAGTATTTATACAATTGAAGGGGTGACTCGTATTGCCACCGTTAGTCGTATCCGGCTCATTATGTATATCACTTAATGCGTTTAGGTTATTGAGGAAAGTTCCTGCATTATAGCCGTAACTTTCAGCACCGCCCAATCCATAAGTAATTGCGGTAAAGCTGGAATCAGAACGCACCAGGCATTGCGCCTGGGCTGCGGCCCAACCTTTTACTACCACAGTATACCCGGCTACAGAATGCGGATAGGTATGACTAAAAATCCCAGAATTGTCAATTCGTAATGAAGCAACACCTGCTGTAGGGACAATTATGGTTACAAAGTTTGTCGTAATTGCCTCCTTGGTATTGCGGTAAAAACCAACGTTTTTTATTGCCTGCTCAACAGGACTTATGTATATCATTTCCGGATCTCCTGATCCAGGATTACAAGTAGTTCCCTGTGATGTCATAAACTGCCCTACCATCACGGGTTTATCTGCTTCGATTAAATCTGTTGTTCCACTAACAAACTTATAATACTTTCCTGCGATTAATGATGCAAGCGGTAGAGGTATACCATTTCGTGAAACTATGGTTGTAGGATCTTTAACTAACACTTTATAAATACTGGATTGGAACAGGTTTGCCTGTACAGTACTCCCGGAAGCTCTTGAAAAAGGGGCCGTCAGGTATCTTTTACCCCAGGCCTGCTCAGGAAATAATTGTTGCATATCATTATCCCTCCCTGAACTTCCACAGGTAAAAGATTCACCAGCAGTTCGGCTACTTCCCGAGAATACAGCAACGGGATGGCAAATACCATCGGGGCCCGCAAGGGATTTTACCGTCGTGCCGGTGAGCTCCGGCCCATCACCCGTAGCACAAACCGCATCTCCGACCAATTGATAGATCTGCCCTTTTTGCAAATCAACTGTAAATGGTACTCCTGCCGGTTTCCCCAATCTGGATAAAGCATTAGGTATGATCTGGACACGGGTATTATTTTCTTTTGCTATTACATACATCCATGAAT
>JBKJPO010000362.1:0-8485 GCA_046595095.1 Chitinophagaceae bacterium | reverse complement strand
CTCCTTTTACGTCAACCGTGATCTTTCTCGAAAGGTCACCTTTTGCTACCGCAGTAGTTACCTCTGCAATATTTCTTACCTGTGCCGTAAGATTTGATCCCATCTGGTTTACTGAGTCTGTAAGATCTTTCCAAGTACCACCCACTCCCTGTACTTTAGCCTGTCCACCTAGTTTACCTTCTGTACCTACTTCGAGTGCCATCCTGGTTACTTCGGATGCGAATGAGTTTAGCTGATCCACCATTGTATTGATGGTCTTTTTTAGTTCCAGAATTTCTCCCGCAACATCCACGGTTATCTTTTTCGACAAGTCACCATTTGCTACTGCTGTTGTTACTTCTGCGATATTACGTACCTGGGCCGTGAGATTAGAACCCATCTCGTTTACAGATTCTGTCAAATCTTTCCATGTACCTCCCACTCCCTGTACCTTAGCTTGCCCGCCAAGTTTACCTTCTGTACCTACCTCGAGCGCCACCCTTGTTACTTCCGAAGCAAATGAGTTTAACTGATCCACCATAGTGTTGATGGTGTTTTTCAATTCAAGGATTTCTCCCTGCACATCTACTGTGATCTTTTTTGAAAGATCACCGTTAGCCACAGCCGTAGTTACATCAGCAATGTTTCGTACCTGTGCTGTCAGGTTCGATCCCATCTGGTTCACAGATTCTGTTAGGTCTTTCCACACACCGCCCACACCTTTTACAGTCGCCTGTCCGCCAAGCTTTCCTTCAGAACCCACTTCTCTTGCAACACGAGTTACCTCTGCAGAAAAAGAGTTCAGCTGATCCACCATTGTATTGATTGTATTCTTCAATTCGAGTATCTCACCTTTTACATCCACCGTGATTTTACGTGATAAGTCTCCTCGTGCAACCGCTGTCGTTACCTCTGCAATATTTCGAACCTGGCCGGTAAGGTTGTAAGCCATCTGGTTTACAGAATCCGTTAGATCCTTCCACGTTCCTGCTACTCCCTTTACCTCGGCCTGTCCACCAAGTTTTCCATCAGTACCAACTTCTCTTGCCACACGCGTTACCTCAGAAGAAAAAGAGTTCAACTGATCCACCATCGTGTTGATCGTATTCTTCAGTTCAAGAATCTCTCCCTGGACGTCCACTGTTATTTTTTTGGAGAGATCACCTTTAGCAACGGCTGTTGTTACTTCAGCAATGCCCCTAACCTGCGCCGTTAGGTTGCCTGCCATCTGGTTCACGGAGTCTGTAAGATCTTTCCACACACCGGCCACACCTTTTACTTTTGCCTGTCCACCAAGCTTACCTTCTGAACCCACTTCCCTGGCAACACGGGTTACTTCCATTGAGAAAAGGTTCAGCTGTTTTACCATGTCATTCACTTCCGTGGCGATACGGGCAAATTCTCCCTGCAATACATGCTCGCCTATTTTAAGAGGCATTTCCTGCGAGAGGTTGCCTTTCGCCACCGAACTGATTACGTGTGCAATTTCAATAGTGGGATGTACGAGATCTGATATAAGACTGTTTATCGAGTCAACACCTGCACTCCAGGAACCCCGGGCAGATCTCGGAAGCTCTACCCTGTGATTGAGGCGGCCTTGCTTTCCAATGGTATTGCGTGCAAGAGTTAGCTCATGCATCAGGGTTTCATTTAGAGAAATTATTTCGTTGAAAGTATCACAGATCTTACCGCTAATTCCAATTTGGTCAACAGGCATGCGTACTGTTAGGTTGCCGTTTCTAACTTCGGATAAAACTTTTAGTAGCTGGCGGTTATCGATCTCGTCCGTGAATTCTTCCTCATGTCCATCGGTTTGCTTCAATTTTCCGTTTGTTTTTTTTGCATTACCATTATTCGGGGACTTAGTTTCACCGATAGATACGTCCGCCGGAATATCAGTATTATGGTTCAGGCTTTTTTTCATTATTATAGGTTGATTTTATACAATCTCAAACGTACAGAAAAATGACTTTCTTGAGGGCTTTTATTACATGATTTTTCAATTTAATGAATTAATGATACATAAGTCGCTGAAAGATAAAATTCCTGTACATTTGATGCCTAACCGCTTTCCATTGATTCTAAGTAAAAAAACTATTTTATTGGGTGAAGATGATATCGATGACCAGGAAGTCCTGATCGAGGTATTTGCCGGCATTGATGATAATCTTTTGCTCATGCCCATCACTAATGGTAAGGCCCTCATCCAGCAATTGGAAGATTTGGAGGACGAACATTTGCCATGCCTGATAATATTAGACTACAACATGCCGGAACTAAATGGTGCAGAGATTCTTGGAATCCTGAAAGCCTATGAGCGGTATAATGATATCCCAAAACTGATCTGGAGCACTTCGGGAGCTGATAGTTATAAGGAGTTGTGCATGAGCATGGGTGCTTCCGACTATGTAGTTAAACCCTCGAATATCAAAGATTTAACTGCCCTTGCAAAGTACATGTTATCATATTGTTCCTAGGCTATCTTTTGAGTGAAAATACTTTATTCAGGTGATGCATGGATATGGGCTTTTCCCACACAGTAACGTTGGGTTTAGTTTGCATGTTATCAGATTTCTGATGGTATGCACTGATCAGGTGGATGCGAAGTTTAGGATAATCTTCAATTATCTCATCGATATGCGACCACCCCTGACCGTCAGGAAGGTTATTATCAAGAAATAAGATGTCTGGTTTTATTTCGGCGAGCATTCGGAGCCCCTCTTTCAAGGTTGAGGCAATATGGACTTCAAATTTTTTTTCTGTAAAATAAATCGACATGATCATGCAATAGTCGGTCTCATCATCAACAATTAAAATCTTTACTTTTGACATAAACTCCCTAATGTAATTTCACTAATTATGAGTGTTTTCAGCAATATTGCAACGCAAATAATAGATTCTATTCCACACATTGCCTGTATATTCGATTTAAAACACCAGAAACTTCAACACATCAATATTCATGCTAAGAAACTGCTCAACCTGGCTAATGAATCCTCAATTTTTCCGGAAAATCTTTTAAAAAGCATTTTTAAAATTGAAAAGGATGAAAGATTGTTTGACTACTGGAAGCATTGTCTTAAACTAAATATTGGAGAGCTGTGTACTACAGACTGTTGGCTTCAAGTTGCCACAGACGATTTCCAATTATTTGAAATTACTGTCACTGCACTTATCGATAAGGTTACTGGAAGTCCTTTCTTGTTTATTTATGCCCAGAGAAAACCGGGTGCGCAGACCTGGCAACTGGAACAAGATTTTATAAATCTTGCAGCACACGATTTGCATTCACCTGTGCGCAAAATGTCCACGTTTATCGGAAGCCTTAAGAAAAAGTTTCCGGAAATTCTTGACAATAATGAATACATGACCCGGTTGGAAAACTCTATTGGCTCGATGAGGGAAATAATTTCATCATTATCTGAATTTTCACAAGCCTCGCTTGAGCAATTGCATCCTGAGAATATTTCTCTTGGGGAAATTATAGACCAGGTATTGTGTGAAATCAGGCCTTTGGTTGAAGGTAAAAATATTACCATTATCCGGGGAGATCTGCCTTTAGTGAAGGCGGACAAAAAGCAGTGCAGGATATTGTTTCGGCATATAATTGAGAATGCTGTCAGATTCAGGCTGGAAAATATAAAAACTATTATTAGGATTGAATCTGCTGAGTTTAGCCATGAAGCGATGAGTTTTCCTATAGCAAAAAAGCATGATTTTTGTAAGGTAACTATTTCTGATAATGGAACTGGGTTCCCAGCTAGCAGGAAAAATGATATTTTTAAACCCTTTGTCCGGTTGCATGGCAGATCTGAAATGGGGGGAAATGGGATGGGGCTGGCCATCTGCAGGAGGATAGCTTTAAACCTGGGCTGGGAAATATATGGGGAAAGCGGAGACACTTTTGGAACATGTTTTACCTTACTTTTACCGCATTTAAATATCGTGGATGTATAGAGAGGAAATACAAATCCTGGTGGTTGATGACGATGAAGATGATTTTTTTATCATCAGTGAATACATCAGGGATATCGAGGGAAGCAGTATCACCGCCAGGTGGTGCAAGAGTTATGATCAAGCCCTTGAAGAACTCTGCAGCAATAAAAATCATTTATACTTTGTTGACTACCGGCTTGGGAATCAAACAGGCCTGGACTTTTTAAAAGAGGCGGAAATAAAAAATTGTGCTGTTCCCATTGTTTTACTAACAGGCAAGGGAAATAAATCAATTGATATTGAAGCCATGCAATTCGGCGCAACAGATTACCTTATAAAATCCGAATTAAATACTGAAAAACTTGAACGTTGTATCCGTTATTCGCTTGATCGGGCAGCAGCATTACAATCATTAAAAGAAAGTGAAAATAAATATCGTACCCTGTTTGAAGGTTCTAAAGACGCGGTATTTATTACCGACCACAATCTTTCCTTTACAGAAGTAAATACAGCAGCTGCAACATTGTTTGATATGGTAACGGGGGAGTTATTGAATTCCAACCTTTTCAATTTTATTGCCGATGAGCAATCCAGGGAAGAGATTAAAAGCCTGGTAGAAAATAACGAGAATATTACAGATTACGAAGTCGAGATCGTTTCCAATTTAAAGAACATACGACACTGCCTCCTCTCAGTCACATTGCCCCAGGACAACAAAAATGCCGTTTTTGTGCATGGCATCCTTCATGACATTACTAATATTAAAAAGGTAGAGAAGGCGAATATTATTGTGCAAAAGCAAGCTGCAAATGAGCGCCTGGTTCAGATCCTTGCTCATGAGATTAGAAATCCGTTGAATAATATCCGCTTATCAGTAGATCATATGAAACTGGCGGAAGGCGATGAAAAGAATCAAAACCTGGTAAGCATTATACAAAGAAATTGTACACGGATCAATGCTATTATCACTGAATTGCTCGACTCGACAAGGCCGGGCGAACTCATTTTTGAAAAACATTCCTTGCAGGAAGTAATGGAAGAAAGCCTGGCTAGTGCAGCTGACCGAATTAATTTACAAAAAGTGAAAGTTTCAAAAAGCTTTCCTGAACAACCATTGCCAATTCTTGCGGATAAATCTAAACTCAAAATTGCTTTTTCAAATATCCTGATCAATGCGATTGAGGCAATGGAAAAGGATAGGGGTTACCTCCAAGTATCTGTTACCATCACCAAGGATGGTTATACAGTTTCTATCCAGGACAATGGTAAAGGTATACCGCAGGAATATCTTACCAAACTTTTCGAACCATTTTTCACCTTAAAGAAAAATGGAATGGGGCTCGGACTTGCAGCTTCATATTCCATAATTCAATCTCATAATGCAACTATGCAGGTAAAGAGTACCATGAATATCGGGACGAATTTTATAATTAGCTTCAATATATAAAATTTTAAATTATGCATTTTGAGTTAGGAATTATGAATGCCAGGGCCTGATCATTTTTATTAAATTTATAATTCATAATTCACAATATGCTTGATCCCCACATTATAGACGAACTCATCCTCAGCCGTCGATCTGTAAAGCCAGCACAATTTGACCCGGGTAAAAAAGTTCCTGACGAAGTTGTAAGGCAGGCCATATTTAATGCAACCTGGGCGCCGACTCATGGAAAAACTGAACCCTGGCATTTCATTGTTTTTACAGGAGATGGGTTAAAAAAACTGGCCGGGTTTCAAAGTGAATTATATAAAAAAGATGCCGGCGAAAAATTCACAGAAGCCAAGTATCAGAAATTGATTTCCCAGCCCTTACTCACTTCCCACATGATTGCCATTTGTATGAAAAGGGATGTAAATTCTAAAATTCCGGAAATAGAGGAAGTGGAAGCGGTTGCTTGTGCTGTGCAAAATATTTACCTTACTATAACAGCTTATGGTTACGGTGGCTATTGGACAACTGGGGGCCCTACATACAACGAAAATGCAAAGGTGTTTTTTGGATTGCAGGAGCAGGATAAACTACTTGGCTTCTTTTGTATTGGACAAGTTGCAATTCAACCCGAACGCGGCGCAAGGAAAAGTATTGAAGAAAAATCGATCTGGATCAGATGATTATACGATCAGCAGAATTGTAAATGATTTTAGAAATAAAAAAAATTATTAAGGAAACAACTGATACCAAATCATTCGTATTAGAAGATACCGGTAATGATGAGGTCCATTATAAATCTGGTCAATTTCTAACCTTCCAATTCTCCAACAGGAATGATGAGGAAGTTCGGAGGAGCTACTCACTTTCTTCATCACCGGAACTTGGAGAACCTTTAACGATTACGGTGAAACGAATTGCAAACGGCGCTTTCTCCAGGCAGTTGCATGATATCTTTTTAACCGGAGATAAATTGCAAAGTATCGGTGCTTCAGGGTTTTTCACACTTCCTGAAAACATTAATGCATTTGATCAGCTAATTTTCTTTGCAGCAGGGAGTGGGATTGTTCCTGTTTATGGAATGATAAAAACTGCACTTCATAAACATTCGTCTATCCCGGTTGTATTGATATACAGCAATAAGAATGAGAAGCACACGATTTTTTATAATGAGCTGAAAACTCTTAGCTGTAAATTTCCAGGCCGTTTCAAGATCGAATTTTTATTTAGTTCATCACCAGACCTCGAGACCGCAAGATTGAATCTTGAGTACGTGGAGAAATTATTTAATAAATATGCTTCTTCTTCTTCGCGGCAACGGGTATTATATTACCTATGTGGCCCATATGATTACATGAGAATGATCACCATTAAATTGCTGGTGCAGGGTGTATCGCAGGAAAATATCAGGAAGGAAATTTTTTATGTACAAAAATCTTCAGAAAAATTATTACCTCCGGATACTCAGCCGCACCAGGTAATTTTGAACATTCATGATAGAACGCATTCATTTATCAGTTCTTATCCTTCAACAATATTACAAACTGCGAAGCGGAATGGATTTCCAATTCCATATAGTTGTGAAGCCGGCCAATGTGGAACTTGCGCGGCCACATGCATATCAGGCGAAGTATGGATGTCGCATAATGAAGTACTGCTTGATGACGAGATTGCAAAAGGCAGGGTGCTAACCTGCACGGGGTATGCCGTTGGAGGCGATGTGGAATTGAAAATATGAATATGAAATATGAATTATGAAATATTTTGATGCACAATCCATTATTTTGATGCACAATTCATTTCATATTTCATAATTCATATTTCATATTTCAAAACGTTTTTCTCTTTCCCAAACCCATCAATCCCAAATAAAAACGAGGCTTTGTAAATAAACTTTTCCGCTTATCTACATTATCCAAAGCTTCATGCAAAAGGCCTTGAATATATTTATTTGAATTTGCTTTACGGATCACCACGTTGCATAACCACGGGTATTTTGCAAGTCTTTGCAGGATCCTGCTCACTTTAAATTCTTTCCACATCTTATTGTAGATCTCTTTATCGTAAGACTTATTAAAGTTGGCGGAAAAATTATTTTCACTGAAGCATTTCTGAATGTGTTTGCCCGCAATCCGCCCAGACCTTATGGCATTGCCTATTCCTTCGCCCGAAAAGGGATCAATAAGACCCGCTGCATCTCCTGTTAATAAAAACCTTTCTCCTGAAATATTTCTTTTGACAGATCCCAATGGCAATCCAAATCCTTTTACAGTTTCCAGGGCCCGTGCTCCTGAAAATCTTTCTTTCAATCTTGGATGCGTCATGATCAGATTTTGAAGGACTTCTTTGAGATTTACTTTATGTTTCGCGACCTCTGAAGACAACATGCCTATCCCAACATTTGCTTTGTTTTCTGCCAGTGGAAAGAGCCATAGGTAACCCGGCATTACCTCTCTAAAAAAATGCAGCTCAATAGGATTGCCTTCATCAAAACCCGTTATTCCTTCATAATAAATTCTAAGCGCAGCGCTGTAATGATCTTTATCAACTTCTATGTTTGCAAGATTCTTTGATACAATTGAATGTGCGCCATCCGCACCGATAATTATTTTAGACCGGATGATGAAATCACTGGATTGTATTTCAACTTCATTATTTCCACAAGTAATTTTTTCAACGAGGCTGTTTTCAAAGCACTGAATATTATCGCAGGATTTCGCATGTTGAAATAAGACATTATCAAAATCGATTCGTGGGCTCACATATGCGCAGCGTGTTTTCCCTTCTTGCTGCTTTAACGGAATTGCAAGTGATGAATGATCCGGAGAAAATAACTTTATACCATAAGAGGGCATTTTATTTTTTAACGCCGAAAACGATTTTGCCAACTCTTCTGAAAGCAGTGACATTTGGTTCACAACATCGATGCTTAAAGCATCACCACAGATCTTGTCTCTTGGAAAACTGTGTTTATCAATCAGTGCGACTTTTAATCCCGTGTTGGCGAGACTGATTGCACAGGCAGATCCTGCAGGCCCTCCACCAACGATTGTAACATCAAATATTTGTTGATCCATTTAGGTAAATATAGGGGAATCTACAAAAGCATTACACCCTGAATACTATTGGATCAAATCA
>JBKJPO010000336.1:0-4064 GCA_046595095.1 Chitinophagaceae bacterium | reverse complement strand
CTACCGACCTGCATGATGATATCGGCGCTACGCTAAGTAGCATTTCATTTTACAGTGAAGCAATAAAATGAAATGCTACTTAGCGTAGCGCCGATATCATCATGCAGGTCGGTAGCTATACGGGTCCGCATTTTTTCCATGTGTAAATGCTGGTGAAGCCGGTATATATAAAAAGAATATACAGCAGCTGCAATCAATAAAATAACCGAGATAATAAACCACCAGGTTTTCCAGAAGGGTGGTCTGACAACGAAACTAAAACCCGTAATTTCATCATGCCATACTCCTTCATTGTTAGCAGCTTTAAGTTTCAGCGTATACTCTCCGGGCTGTAAACCTGGAAACGATATACTTCTGTTGTTACCGATATTGATCCATTCTTTATTTGCACCTGTTAATTGATATGCATAGGTATTATTCTCCGGGTCTGTATAGTTAAGGGATACAAAATTAATGCTGAGGCTTTGATTATATTTTACTATTAACTTCTTCTCTGGAAACGGTGCAAATTCATTGTTGATAGCGATGCCTGTAATAAGTGGCGGCGCTGTATATTGATTAGCCAAAAGTTTTGAAGGATGCAAAACAGTCAGTTTGCCCGGGAAACCAATATAAATAGTTCCCGATTCATCTCTTTCAAAAGCAGAACTAAGATCATTGGCAGGTAAGCCATGTAGGGTATTATATAATTTAAAAGTTTTTTTAGCCGTATTAAATTGAAGCAAGCCGTTGTTGCTGGCTAACCATAACTGATCGCGATTGACTTCAATAATACCACTGATAAAATCGCTTACTCCATGATCGGTAACTGGTATTTCGGTAAAGAGGTCATCCTTATAATTATAATATCGCAAGCCTTGCCTGGTACCAATCCATATTCTCCCATCATATGTTTCTGTTATGGAGAGAATATTATCAGACGCTGCTGCATATTCAGTCCTTGGATTAGTCCGGAACAGTTCGAATTTATTTTGAGTCCGGTTATAGCGAAATAATCCGCCGGTAGTTCCTATCCAGATATTATGGTGACTATCCTCAATTATTTTATTCACAAAATAATTTAGATGCATCGCCGAACTATCATCCAGGTATTTTTGTATGAGGCCTGTTGATGGGTCAAGTACATTGATGCCTTTTTTTATTGTCCCAATCCATATTTTACCTTCATGATCTTCGCAAACAGAATACAACTTGTCCGTATTAAGATGTTGTGGCGATGTTCCCTTTTTATAATGTTTAGTTTTGATCATTTTGGCATCGTATTGCAATAATCCATTTGAAGTCGCTATCCAGTAAAATTTTTTTCCTTTGATCATCTCCCTAAGTGCATGAGCATTTTCCAGGCTTTGAGATTCACCGAATTCGTGAGCTTGTTTATTATAAGAAAATAGTTTCCCACCAGAACTAACCCAGAGCTTATTTGAATCATTGAGATCCTCACAGATATTTGTTGGACTTGCATTGTAGTTGGGGTCTTGTGTAATTGGATAACTCTGATTGTTTTGCTTGTAGGGATTTATCTTGTTTACGCCATTAGGGGTCGCTATCCAAATATTCCCGGCACGATCACGAATTAGTCCTGAGATTATCCCATTACTAATGCTCTCAGGGTTTAGCTTATCAGGATTGGATATTTCGAAAATCGATTGGTCATTCAAGAGGTTAGTCGTTGTAATCTTGATCAATCCTGCTTCAGTGCCTAGTAATAAATTATCTATTCCTGCTTCCGTTACGGGAAGAATGTTGTGCACGATATTGTAATAACTACTCCCCTTCAATGTATGGGGGATGAACTCTTTCTGAGCTTCATTAAAAACGTAAACACCAGCGCCCCATGTTCCGGCAAAAATTCTACCATGATTGTCTTCGATAATTTCTGTGCAGCCAATTGCATTTTTATCAAGGCCAAAATGATGTGCAATAACGGAGCGGCTATTTTTATCTACGCATTGAATGCCATACGAAGTACTAACCCAGAAACGCCCTTTTTTATCATGTAGAAACGAGGTGACAAACTTATTTCCAAATCTGCCCTTTGCTTCCAGTTGAAGGTCAATATTAACCGGCAAAACTGTCCCTTTATTTATAAATGAAACGCCGGAGTTATGGCCGATCCATACCGTGTTCTCCTTATCAATATATGTGAAGCAGAACTCTTTGGGAAAATTATAATGACCAGTACCTGCTGCATGATAATTGCTGAATTTTTCTTTAACCGGATCAAAACAACTTACCCCTTCCTGCGTTCCAATCCATAATTTACCGTCATCATTTTCTTTAATTGACAAAACAAGATTATTCACCAGTGAGTTGCTATCCTTCTTACTATGGTAATATGTTTTGCAACTTATTCCATCAAAACGATTTAGTCCGAAAGTGGTACCAATCCAGATGAAACCTAATTTATCCTGGGCCACGCAAGTTACTTGTTGAGATGAGAGGCCTTCTTTATGCCCAACTTTTTCGAAACGGATTCGGGAATTTTGAGCCCGGCATACCAATGAAACGAGTAGAACAAATATGGCAACCAGTTTTCTCACCATCTGAAATTAATAAAACTAGGTTCGAACTCATAGCTATTTTTTAAAAGGGAGGGTAAATTGATTCCAATGGTCATGGGGGATTTGTATTGTTCATAAAAAATCTCATTTCGTATTGATATACCTTTATCATGTGAAATTTTTACAGAGATGCATTGGTGGACCTTTTGTCAACCTTTGAAGAATTTTATTTTCATTATGCTAGCGGAGGGGCCTTATCCATAGCGAGAAATCACTTAATGGGAATTCTCAATACTTACTGGATTTAGGAGATGGCTTGTGAATTAAAAAATTCATGCCTGTTTTCTTTATTTTAAAGAACTTAATTCCGACATTTTTGTTTTAGTATGGAATGAATGATCTTGAAACCTACAATTCCAGGAATGACACGTGACCTGGGTCCCGGATAATTTGAATTTATTATCTAATCGAATAAACATTTTTATATGGAATACAATAAGCTAACACCAGAAGAAGAAAGAATTATACTAAATAAAGGAACAGAGAGACCATTCACCGGGGAGTATAATGATAATAAAGCGACCGGAACGTATGTATGCCGCCGCTGCAATACGCCTTTATATCTTTCGCGTGATAAATTCGATTCGCATTGCGGCTGGCCAAGTTTTGATGATGAATTAAGTGGTGCAGTAAAGCACGTACCCGATGCCGATGGAAGACGTATTGGAATTGTTTGTGCAACCTGCGATGGTCATTTAGGCCACGTGTTTAAGGGAGAACAGCTTACTTCAAAAAACACGAGGCATTGTGTGAATTCTGTTTCCCTGAAATTTATTCCCTCCACAACATGAGTTCAACATCAGAAAAAGTCATTGCGTGTCAGGTTGTTTTTGGGGCCCTGAATATTTCGTAGAACAGGAGAAAGGCGTTTTGAAAACAAGCGTAGGATAACGGGTGGACATTCAGCAAAGTAATATATATCAGCCATTTGTTACCTGGATGAAAAGCAAAGGGTAATTGCGGAAATGCTCATTCAAACTTTAAAAGATAAAGGATATGAGTAATAACTGAAAGTTTCCAAAGCGGATTTAATTTGGAAAGCTGAAGTCAAACATCAACAATATTATTCTTCAGGCGGGGCAACCCTTATTGCCATCGGAACACAAAGAAGTTCTAATTCTCCGGGAGATGACTATCTATATAATCCCTGTGGAAATTTTTCATTTCAGCCTCTTAGTAAAAACTATTCATCATGGCTGAAATCCAGGATCAAAATCGGCGCTCAAATCATTTGAAAAGAAAAATTCATAATATAAAAGTTGATCTTACCCCAATGGTAGATCTTGGATTTTTGCTGATAACCTTTTTTGTAATAACAACTTCGATGCGCGAGCCGAAAGCTGCAGAATTAATTATGCCAAAAGATGTCTCTTTCACAACAGATATCCCAGAATCCGCAGTCTTGACCGTTATGCTTAGAGAAAATGATAAAGTCAATTACTACAATGGTGGAATCGATTCGGCAACAATCCATGTCTCAAATTTTGGCAATATCAGGAAGGT